>JBGCFY010000032.1:0-6592 GCA_045110315.1 Saprospiraceae bacterium | reverse complement strand
GTAACAGAAGTTAGTTGAAATTTTGGATAATGAGTTTTAGTGTCAATCGAGAAACGCCCGGAATCTGATAGCCATAGCGATCAAGGTGAGGACGTGACGAAGAGTGAGGCGAAAAGACATATTCAAAAAGCAAATAAATTTATGTTACAATGTACTTAGGCTGATCTAACAAATTAGATGTTAGACAAACTTTTACGTTGAAGTTTAACCGCGTAAAGAAAAGATGAATTGCTGAACTAGAAAAGTAGAAGTTTCAGCGCTTTGTGATGAAAGTTTCCAACGGCACCAAACTCGGATATTCAAGGTGCCGCTGGAATTGGTCTATATTTAATGCTTATCTTATTTTTGCTTTAAAAGAACCGGCAAAAACGCCCAACGAATTTTCAGAGGGATCAACAGCGGTTCCACTAAACGTTCCTTCCAAATATTCCCCGTCGTTTTGATCAATGACAATCGTGATTCCCTCTCCTGAAAAATTTACCCTTCCATCACCACTTCGATAAATAAAATCACCAGAATGACTACCAATATAGGTTCCTGTTGTACTTATGGAAATGATACTTTCATGAATGGTTATGATTTCTAAAACAGCACTTCCATTCGGTCTCTTATTGGCGAAAGAAATAGACTTGACGATTTTCTCTGGTTCTCCATTTAATTCATATTTAAAATAAGTCTCATTAGGATCACAAACCGAAATATTCGCGGTCAAGTCTTGACCAGGAATATAGTCTACAATCTTTTCTCCAACATATTCAAAGTTGCTACCTCGAAAAGCAGTTACAGCAATACTCCTAGGTATTTTTAATTGACAATCCAACGCAAAATTTTTATAATCGTGACTCCCATTCAAATCCCAAAAATGGGATTGACTTGTTTCTTGTCCAAAGTAAGCACTTGCATATCCATTCGTCGAAAAGCCATTACAATTAGTGATATTAGTTGTCAAGACAACGGCTTCATCGGGATAGTTTTCCGTAAACTCAATTTTACCTAAATCCAAATCTTCCGTAAGTGGACCGATAGGAATTGGCTCTGATAAATGGCAGTTTAGCTGATAGTATAAATACAATTCTTGATTGGCTAAAGTCGTAATTGTAAAAGGATAATCGTACTCTCCAATATAATCTTCTACGACCAAGTGGTTACCGACCAAACGACCATAGCTATCTTTTATATACATATTCATGCCTTTGTAAGTCGTATTAGGAATGGAGTTTTTTAAGAATCCAGTGATATTAACTTTAGGTGCATCCGTACTAATCATTTCCCCTGAAAAATCTCCGTAACCTCGTGGCAATAAGCCCATGCTTTTGTTGAGAACATTAGTGTTGAAAGCCGTATCTACGTCTATTTTCAGGGCGTTAGGATAGTAATTAGGTGCCTTAACTTTTAACACCGCCCCACTTAGTGGAACCTTCAAGGTCTCCAATTCATAAAAGCCTCCTCCATCGGTGGTTCCACTAGCTAAAACTTCTCCGTTGTAAACCAATTCAACCGTTGCATTTTGAATCCAATAATTGTCAATACTATTATAAATAGAATTGACATTTTCTATCGTGCTCGCTTCGGTTTGAATAAAACCTTCTATGCTTAAATTAGTCACTTGAACGGAGGATGGGTTTTTCTCTGTTTTAATTGTAATATTTTCATCCTTTCGACAAGATGTAATGATAAGAAATAGCAGCAACAGGGAACAGCATATTTTTATATATTTCATTGTTCTTTTTTTAATCGTATAAAAAGTGATTAATCAATCTTATACCTATACAATGCTTTAACTATCAAAAACGCTTGAAGGAAAGGCAAAAAAAAGTGTTTTTTCTATTTCACACACAAATTACTAGCTATCGGTAGGAACTTACAAGCTATATTTATCCGGAAATGTACTTACATTAATCCCGAATACGCTACTCATAGCGATCTTTTCCCTTAAGGATTTGCAGCGCTTTAACGGAACTTTCACACCAATTACAAGCTGTTTCAGGTGCTAAGGCTAGTGCTTTTTCGTAACACGCAATCGCTTTGGTAATTTGCCCGTTCGCAACGTAAGCTTCTCCGAGTGAATCCCAACTATTTCCATCCGTAGGAAAAAGCTCAACGTTCAGTTTAAATATTTCTACAGCCCAAGCCAAGTGGTTTTGAACCTCTATGATTTCGCCTCGCAGTAGATCGTAGCCTAAGCCATTTAAATAATTTGAATCTTTAAGGGTAGTACGATACGTTTTTTTAATCTTAGAGCTTAACTCCGTAGATTGCCGTAAATCATGTTTTTTTATAAAGTCAAAAGTAAAGTGATGGAGACTCTTTTTTATCGGTTCTATCAGATCGACAGCTTCAAAGATCATTCTTTCAATTGGCCAAGCAACCTCAGTTTCCCTGCAACCCGCATTCGTAAATAAGATAATCAACCCTTCTTCTTTCGGTAACCAAATAAAGTCATGAAAGTAAATTCCGTTTCCACCATTATGGGTAATAATTTTAGTGTTTCTAATTGAATTTTGAATCGACCAACCATAGCCATAATGAGTATTTCCTCCTTCTTGTTCGAGGAGATAAGGTCTTATCAATTTTTCGAAAGCAGCTGCGGATAGTATCGCGTTGGACTGGAGGGCTTGGTACCATTTGTACATATCTTCTGGCGTGGAATGAATGCCACCATTTCCTTTTAAGTTCCAAGTAACAGCACCCATTTTTTGATATCGTTCGATCATCGAACCTATATTGATAAAACCGTGCGCATAACCTTTCGCAATTAAATGACTTTGCCACTGAGGAAGGAAATAACCTGTTTGATGCATACCCGCAGGTTTAAATAAATGTTCGTTGAGAAAACTTTCGTAGTCTTGTCCAGAAGTTACTTCAATAATTCTTGCCAATATGCTGTAGCCTGCATTTGAGTAAGCATATTTTGATCCGGGAGAATGAAGCAGTTGGCTTGTAAATAACTTTTTGAAAAATATTTCTCTTGGAATCATATCGAAATCACCTACTCCAATTCCGTTTATTAATCCCGCCGAATGAGTTAACAATTGATGGATGGTAATTCCTTTTTTATCCGGTGGCAAATTCTTAAAAAAATGACTCATGGAATCTGTAAGTTTTAGTTTATCCTGCGCAACAAGTTTTAGGATTGCGGTTGCGGTAAATTGTTTGGTCACCGAACCGATCGTTGCGACGGTATTTTTAGTGTATGGAATGTTGTTTTCTCGATCAGCCATTCCGTAGCCTTTATTGAGTACAATTTTTCCTTCTTTTACGATAAGTATTGATCCCGAAAATCCGTTTGAAACACCATCGCTTAAGTATTGATCTACTTTACTAATTAGGCTTTTGTTATTGTGATTTTCCTGTGCAGTAAGTGTCGTGAACAAGAGAAAACATGCTAAACTAAAGTAGGGTATTAAATTATTTTTATTCATAATTATTTAATTTTAAACAGGTTAAGTAGCAAGGCAAATGAACTCATTTATTAAACTGCACTATCTTTCGAGCAAAATTTAATGGCAATTTAATTGTGCTTTGTTACTTAAAAAAGGACATAGTTGTAGTGTGCTTCGATTAACGAAAACTCCTATTGATTAAAAGAAAAAATAAAAAAATGGAAAGAAAAAATGACGAGTGAGAATCTAAATTACGCCACACATTTTACCTCTTAGGCATACAAATCATTTTACCAAAAAAAAATTAACCGCAAGAAGGAAGGAACTCATTCTTCTACTTTTTTCAAATAAAAAAAATAAGCCAGAAAGCCCATCGCAATACTAATCGCCATAATTCCAATAGAATGAATCCCCAGAGGAAGGAAACTTTCTACCAGGAACAGGCCGATTCCAGTAGAAAGAAAAATGGCAAACCATTTAATATTTTTCGTTTGTTCGTTATTGCTTTCCGTTTTTAAAAGGGAGTTGGAAAATGTTTCCGATTTACCTTTCTCAATCAATTGCTTTTTTAATTGATAGTCTAATATTTTTTTGAGTACTACTAAGCAAAACTGTGCCGCCAAGGCAAGCAGCATTACAGTGGCAAGCATTCTATAAATGTCTGGATCAAGATTGCTAAAAGATAATAAATTCATTTTCTATAATTTTTCGATAAAGTTCTTTTATGATGGATTAGACCGTTTAATCATCTTTAGGTTGCAAAAAGCTTTTCTTTTTTTAAGTGTTCAGCAAATTCCTCTTTTTTTTGAAGGTGCTGATAATATCTATCGCTGAGGCAATTGAAATAAAAAAAATGGTACTTACGATAAAATGTTGCTGCGAAATTATCGTTGCATTCCGTAAATCTGGAAATGTCTCTTTGTAAAAATATAAAACCCCAAGCACTAAACTGATGGACAAGAAAACCGTAATTGAAATCAAATAATCAGTCGTAGGCTTCTTCGATTTTTCTGTGGGCAATTGAGCTAAAACCAATTCGGAAAGATTATAATCGAGCACTGGTTGCGGTTGATCTTTAATTGTAGTCGCCAGCGAAAGATAAGCCTCTACCCTTTTTTGACAAACGGTACAGTCTTGAAGATGCTCCATAAGCAATGCTTTTTTTTCCGGTTGGTCAAAAGCATATGCTTGTATTTCTAAGTCTGTTAAGTGCTTATTTTTCATAAGTCTTCTTTTTTATATTTAGCCAGTAAGCGATCTTTCAACTCTTTTCGTGCTCGAAATAAATAACTTTTTAATGTTCCTTCCGTTAAGCCCGTGATCTGCCCGATTTCTTTATAACTAAGTTCTTTTTGATGGTACAAGGTGATTAATGTTTTGTACAAAGGAGATAAGTTGGCAATTTCTACCGTCAAGATTTCGGCACGTTCTTTTTTGAACAATTCCCCTTCTGGTTGATTTTTAAAGTTGGTTGGTAATTGCGTTTCGATGGACTCCCAAGTCTCTTTTTCTTTACCATCCGTTACTTTTAGGATGGGTATTTTTTTCTTGGCGAGGTAATTTAGGCAAGTGTTATACGCGATCGTTCCAATCCAAGTGGAAAGCTTCGCTTTAAATCTAAAACTAGCAAGTTTACCATAAACCTTCAAATAGACTTCCTGCATAAGATCTTTACGATCTTCCTCATTTTTTATCATTTTATAAACGATACTGATAACGAGACCTTGGGTATTCGCAATGATGGTTTGAAATATTTGAGGATTGCCCTCTAATATTTCTTTTACCAATTCCTGATCTGTTCGTTCTTCTTGTTTCATAAAGTCCAATATCCAAATTAGACCAATTGAATTTAAAAATGTTGCAGTTAGTTGATTTTTTTGTGGTAGGTGGGAAGAAAATAGTGGAATCGGTGAAAACTATTAAGGTTCTTGTAAAAAGTAATTTAAAAACTACTATTTATCGTTGGACAATTTTTGAAATTGAACTTAACCGTCTAAATAAATGATTAAACTGAAGCGTTAGTTTTTTTTTGAGATGATCATACTTTCAACACTACAAATTTTCAATCCTTAATTCTGCCAAAAAGATAGAAGTCAAACACTCGATTTCCTCATTTTTTAAACAACTTCATATTATTTCTTGCAATTATCCTCGCATTCCAATCCTCTCTTTTTCGTTCTCCTCCGCTTCCCTCTTAATATGATTCAAAACCCTTCCATGGATACGATGAATCACATAATCAGACCAAAACTTCCAATAGATTTCAGGCGTGATATCTACCTGATACCAAGTTGTTCCTTCTAACGCCGTTTGATTTTTAGTAATTTTGGTCAACTTAAATTGTCCTTGGTAAGATTTGAAATAGCCTTCCAAATGTGGTGGATGAACTTCCCAAAAAGGATTTAATTCATGCATTGGAATCGGTTGTTCTTTTACATCAAATTGCAGCAAATTAGGAGCATCCCAAGTCGTAATCGGCTCAACGAAACTCCCCGTTGTGAAGTTACAATATCTAATTGCCCCTACGCCTGTCCCTTCGATCGTCGCATCCGTTGGATAAGAAATACCAGTCTTAAAAATCCAGTCCGTTGGCTCAGGTATTTTGTCAAAGGTGACTACGTTATTCCAGACGGTATTGATGTTTGCATTGACAATTATTTTCGTCCTGACGGGAATCAGTCCTTCGGGTTCATTGACTTGATCAAAGCTCATTAATCCAATCGTTAAAGCACCTAAAATCAAAATTAAATTGGTGGAATTAATCTTTTTTTCCCCTTGCGTAACGTAAGCAAGGTAAGAACCCAACAACGTTAAAAGTCCTAAAATCGGTAATGCCATCGCGATACAGATTAAGCCTTCCAAGGCAAATATTAACAAGCCCAAACAAGCCAAACCCAAAGTGATAAAACTTAATAAATAGGACTTGTTTCTAGTAACCCTTTTGGTTCTACTCGTAATAAATGGTGGTAAAAAACCGATGAGTAGCGGGAGAAATATAAAAATATTCCATCCATATTCACCGAAACCTTCGATTGAAATAGCACCTACTATAAAAACCAAAATTAGCGTACCTAATATTGAAACTAACTCAATGCGCTTTTTCATTTTATATTTTTACTTACCGTGAATTACTTAAGTACACTGTAACATAAGTTAGTTGAAATTTTGGATAATGAGTTTTAGTGTCAATCGAGAAACGCCCGGAATCT
>JBGCFY010000031.1:0-30294 GCA_045110315.1 Saprospiraceae bacterium | reverse complement strand
TTTGCCGGTGTGAGTCAAGCTCCAAGTGAATCAAAACCGAATTCTTCAGCGGAGCAACTCATCGTTTTCACCCATGCGAAACAAGCTATTTTAACAAAAGAAGACTTACAGCAGCTAGAGACTTTAGCGCAAGAACTCGAGCTAAACTTTAAAAATGTTGATATCCAAGAAGGCGCACCAACCTCCGTTCTTTATACGCCAAGCATCGTCTTTCAAAACCACGTAGATCGTTCCTTCTTCTATGGTCGCTATAAAAATATTTCCCGTCTCAAAAACTTCATACGAACCGCTCGGATGATGCACCAACAAGATACGGATAATATCAAGCACGATGTTTTCGTCTTAGCGCAAGGTCGAGCGAGAATAACTGTTCCTTTAAAGTTGACGGAATTGCAAGGTACTTTGCCAAAAGATTTCGATCCGGCTACTTTCAAAAAAGCCACAAAAAAATCAATTGCAAAGGGAATGCAAAATTTTGCGCTAAAAGATCAATTCAATCAAGGTAGAACGACCCGTACTTTTTATTTTGATTTACATCCATATTGTAGTGCTGACGGAAAGTTGTACCTAAGTGCAGAAATTTATTCTCAATATAATTGTATTGATCCTATCTTTTCGCAGGTAAATCAGCCGTGGCTGCAAGGGACTTGGGCTGATCGAGAAAATCTATTCAAAAAAGCGGGACAACTCATCGAAAAAGCGATTCACGAGCAAATGGAAAGTTTGGAAAGAGGAGACGCGATGGTAGGCATTCCAAAAGATATAGCCAATAAAAGTTGGGAGGATTTGGGGCTCGAACTTCCTTTGAAAGAAAGTTCGCAAGAGCAGCTAAAAATCCAAAATGTTGATCTTCCACAGCATTGGACCGTTGAGGCACCACAAGACCGATCAACTCCAATTCTAATTTTCAGTTTTTTACCTCCGTTAGATAATTACGCGGGGGAAGCAAAAGCTTTAACGGGTAATTTGGTTTTAAGTGAGACACAGTCGCTCGTTGGTGCACAAGGAAATTTCCAAGTTGCCATCAAAGATATTACTATGGGAGATGCCGGTTTGGATGATGCTATTCAAAATAAAATGTTACAAATGGCAAATTTTCCAGCTGCGAATCTTACTTTCGAGGAAGTATTGGGTGAGAATGTTCCACTGCAATTAGCAAAAGTGGAAGATGTAAAAATAAAAGCGCAGTTCGAAATGCTTGGGATTCGCACGCCATTGATCGTTACCGCTAAAATAGAACCGACTCGCAACACCAACGAGGAACTTCGGCTACAAGTCAATGCTAGCTTTCAAGTCCCATTGGCAGAAAAATTCAAAGTCGAAGGGCCCGACGGTCCTGCTGACGCCAGCAATAACTTACAATTTTATTTAAAATTTTATTTAAAACCTATTAAAAATGAAAAGACAAATTAATTTCCTGCTACTCCTTTGCACCGTTGTATTACTGGGAACAGGCTGTAAATCTACTACCAAAATGCCTGCTGCTACTAATGGAACTTCCCAAAAGGCAAAAGTGGATAGAAACGTCAGTACCGTTAAAAAAACAAGCCCGACTCCCGGCGTAATTAGTTTTGCAGCAGCCAACGAGCGTTACAGCGCAAGCGGTGTTTTTAAAGCTTGGAAATTCACCCAAATAGAAATGAATGCAGATAAGGTAGAAAGTTTGAGTGCCACTTTAGAAATAGATTTGAGCTCGATCTCAGAAAAAAGTCAAAAATTGACTAAGCACTTAAAAGCTTGGGATTACTTCGATGTAGAAAAGTATACCACGGCAACCATTGACATTACAAACGTAAGACCTAAAGGGGCTAAGTACGTCGCTGATTTCACTTTGAAAATGAAGGATGAAACACAAACGATGGAAAGCGAATTTGTAGTACTTGGTAAAAATCCGTTGCGGGTAAAAGGAACGGCGATGGTAGATCGCGGTAAATTTAAAGTGGGCGTCGGTAATAAAGATGTTCCGAATATGATTGCAGTAAATTATGAAACGGCAGTGGTTGACTAGTAGCTATAATCTTTTCAAAAACTACAAAAAAACTACTGACTCTAATTATACCCCGTCACAAAACATATAATAAGCTAGTATATTATTTTTAATAAAAGTAATAACTGGGCAAAAGAATAATTTAGGCTGATAACTTCAAGTCAACAAATCGTTCTTTTGCCCATTTAGCGCCCATAAAAATGATAGAACAGAATAAGGACTCTAGCTCGAAATTTGCAACCGAGCACTCCCCCGAACTTAATGCACAAGTTCCATATCAGATTTTAGTCGAAGAAAATGAAGCAGGAATTTTTCACCTGATTAATGATCGCATTACTTTTGCTAATCCTGCTTTTCTCAAAATCATTGATCTTCCAAAGGAAGAAGTCCTGGGCAGTTCCATTCTAGAAACAGTAGACGAGCTAGATCGCAAGTTATTAGAAGAAGGTTTACAAGCCCTCTTGCAAGGAAAATCCCAGCGATTCAGTCAAGATTTAAGACTTAAAACCTCCAGTCAAACCGTCAGCTACTTCTCTTTACATTTAAAAGTATACCAGTATAAAACCCGTGAGGTCCGTATCATTGGTGCCTCTCGAATCGCAACGTCGAGAGTAGAAAAAAGTATCGAACTCGACAAGATGCGGCGAAGATACGAAGCCTTATACCACGAAATTCTGGAAGGTGTTTTTATTTATGATTACGTCGAGGAAAAAATGGTTGGCCACAATGCGGCGGCGCTATCAATTCTTGGATTTGAGCATTCCGAGAAATTCTTAGCCTTGCATCGAAAAGAGTTGATTCCTCAGTATTCTAAGTATTTCCCTGGTGCAGATTTGCACGAAGCCACTAAAGATCACGGTCGAAGAGTCGTTAAAGGAGAGGCTTTTTACTCTCAGGGTATTTTCAATGGTAACCAAGGAAAGCAAGTACTCGTTAATGTAAGTGTCGTCCCAACGCATTACAAAAAGGGCGAAGCTTTTGTCATCTTTACCGATACGACGCAGAAGGTTATTGACCATAAAATCAAAGCGGAAATTGAGAAAAAATATCGAACCATTTTCGAAAACGCCCACGAAGCCATCACTTATCGAGAGGCAAATACGAGGCGAGCAATTATTTGTAATGAACGAGCCTTTCATATTTTTGGTGTAAAAACCTTGGACGAAATGCATAAAATCAAACCTAAAGATTTTTGTGCAGATCCGCTGATTGATGGTTTAACCGCCGAAGATTACACCAATCATAAGTTTCAAGAAGCTATCGATTTAGGTCGAACAGAAGTTTCCTTTCGGCTAAGAAAATATACGGGAGAAATTATCCATGTCCACGGTTTTTTGGTGGGAGATCGGAGTGATCCAGAGCACCCAAAAGTCATTTCTTTTTTGCGGGACGTCACGCATTTATTCCACGCTAGGATTGCTTTAAAAGAAAAAAATGAAGAGCTCAAAAAATATATCTCCTCTAACTTACAATTAGAGAATTTTGCCTACTTCGCTTCCCATGATTTGCAGACGCCTTTACGTTCTATCATCAGTTTTACCCAATTATTAATGCGAAAGCTTGCGGGAAAATTGTCACAAGAAGAACAGGAATGTATGGATTTTATCATTTCGTCGAGTAAAAACATGAGGAACTTAATTAATGATCTCCTCTCCTACTCGCGTATCAATACAACGGATATAAAAATTGTAACGGTTGATTTACCCAAATTATTAGAGCAACTTTTTGTAGAACTCAATAGCCTAATTACCGAGCAAAAAGCAACCATTACTTTACATGATATTCCTACGACGATTCAGGCCGATCCCACTAAAATCCATCAACTATTTCAAAATTTAATTACCAATGCGATCAAATTCTCTAAAGCTGAGAAGGTTCCAGAAATTTCGATCAGCTGTAGCCAACAAAAAGAACACTGGGAATTTACCGTTAAGGATAATGGCATTGGTATAGATCCCGCTTACCAACAAAAAATCTTCTTACTCTTCAAGCGATTGCACGGAAATACGGATTATGAAGGTACCGGAATTGGCTTAGCAATGGTCAAAAAGATTGTGGATCAACACGGTGGGGATATTCGAGTTGAATCAAATTTGGGCAAAGGTTCTGCTTTTATCTTCAAAATAAAAATGTAGCTTCAATTGCTATTTGTGAATGGAGATAAGTCCAATCCTTCTTGCCATTCCATTCCTGCTGGTAAAAGGATATCACTAAATTCAAGGTGCAATACTCTACGATTGAGTTGATTTTCCGTTCTGCGCGATGCGTGTGCAACTAATGGCTTCATCAATAAAGCACCTCCACGCATCACTTCACAACTTTGTTCCTCCGAATCAGCTTTTTTCCAATCCGTGGTAAAATCAATACTTCCTTCCAAATGAGAATACTTTACGACTCGAAGTGCGCCATTTTTCGAAGTACAATCATCCAAATGAATTCGAATGGTGAAAATATTTTCTAATAGGTTTAGCGGTGGTTGTACGACAATACGATCTGGCAAAATGCGCCAGTGCTCAAACCCTGAGTGTTCCTGTTTTTTACGCAGGTTTATCGTTAAATCTTGATGCCATCCTACAAACCAATTAGCTTGCGGAGGTTTGTCAAAATAGATAGACTTGATTAGCTGTGCCCCGGGTGCAAGATCCTGCACAAGTGTAACTAATTTTTCATTAAAAATAAGCGGAGTCAGCGCAGGATAAGTCTTCAAAAAATGCCGTATTCCGAATTTTTTGGCTAAATTAAAACTTGATATTCTCGCTAAGATATGATCCATTTCCGCTTCCCCATAAAGTTGCTCAACGATCGTAAACCCTTCTTTTTCTAAACGATTCCGTGTATCCATCTTTTAGGTCTTTTTCCGCTTTTTACTGGCTTTCGCCAATGGATTAAAATCTAGGCATAATTGGATCCAATACGTTAAATCTTCTTCCGTATCAAATCCGTCGGGCGTTACAAAAACGTAGCCTTTCATTGGTCTACCCGTAAAATCCATCGGATGACAACCTTCTCGCTGCATCGCCACTTCTGAAGCAGTTTCTCCAATCCGAGCCATCAACAAATCGGTATGCTTTTTTTTATCAAAATGAATCCCACAACACATTTTATCTTCTACCATAAAACATAAGCCACTAAACATTTTCTTTTCGTAAAAATTAGCTCTTTTTTCCTGAAAAATAGCTCGAATTCGATCTCCTAGTAATTCGTCGTAAGCCATAGTTTGATCTTTATAGTTAAATCTGATTTTCTTATTCCGATGACTTAAGGTAAGAAATTATGAGGAATGCTTTTATTTTCACTTTCAAAACTAGGCATTTTAAGTACTTATCAGCTTGTTTGAATTAATTCTTATTTAAAATAACTTTAGAATTAAATGCTCAGTTTCGGGATTGGAATTGATAAAATTCAAATTAAAATATATCTTTGCACCGCAATTGATAAAATCGAGTTTTTTCACCTTGCTTTGAAATTACGATCTTCCTGAATGCATCGTTTTTAAAAGCGCTTTATTATTTTGTTTTATGGCATTAAAATGTGGAATTGTTGGCTTACCAAACGTAGGAAAATCTACTTTATTCAACGCTTTAACTTCGGCAAAAGCCTTGGCAGCGAATTATCCTTTCGCTACTAAAGATCCGAATGTTGGTATCATCACGGTACCCGATGAACGCTTAGATAAATTAACGGAATTGGTTCAGCCACAAAAAGTACAGCCGACCACCATCGAAATTGTAGATATTGCAGGTTTGATCAAAGGAGCTAGCAAGGGGGAAGGTTTAGGAAATCAATTCTTAGCTAATATTAGAGAAGTCGATGCCATTGTTCACGTTGTCCGTTGTTTTGAAGATACGAATGTGGTACACGTCGACGGAAATGTCGATCCGGTAAGAGATAAAGAAATCATTGATACGGAATTGTTGCTGAAAGACTTAGAAACCGTTGAAAAACGGGTAGAGAAGCTAAAGAAGCAAGCCAAAAGTGGTAAAAAAGAAGACCAACGCAAAGCAGAAATTGGTGCCGTTATCAAGGAACATTTGGAGCAATTCAAACCTGCCCGTGCTCTAAACTTAGAGGGAGAAGGCGAAGAATTACTCGATGAAATGATGTTACTCACCAATAAGAGAATTTTATACGTTTGTAATGTCGACGAAGCGGCCTTAGAAACTGATGGAAACGAACACACTAAAGCTTTCAAAGCATTGGTCGCAGATGAAGATGCAGAGGTTATTCTGATCTCTGCAGGAATCGAAGCAGACATCGCTGAATTGGATACGAAAGAGGAACGCTTAGAGTTCCTTAACGAAATGGGCTTGAAAGAACCAGGTGTCAACCGAGTAATTAATGCTTGTTATAAACTACTCAATTTGGTTACCTACTTCACCGCGGGTGTCAAAGAAGTTAGAGCTTGGACGATTGAGCAGGGTACGCTTGCCCCCGGAGCAGCTGGTGTTATCCATACTGATTTTGAAAAAGGATTTATCCGAGCGGAAGTCATTAGCTACAAGGATTTTGTGGAATATGGCTCGGAAGCAGCCGTTAAGGAAGCTGGAAAAATGGGCGTGGAAGGAAAAGACTATTTGGTTAATGATGGCGATGTCATGCATTTCCGCTTTAACGTATAAGTAATAAATTAAATATTTAAACAACTAAATACCAGCTATTTTAAAATAAAATAGTTGGTATTTAAGTAAGAAGTGATACCGTTCTTATTTTTTCGCCTAATCAGATTCTTTTCACTACTTTTCAATTCCTCTAGCTACCGTGCTGAAATACTTCGTCATCTACAAGCCTTTTGGCGTTCTTAGCCAATTCACCAAAGAGGTTCCCACGCACCGAACCTTAGGAGATCTCTACGATTTTCCTCCCGACGTTTACCCTGTTGGTCGCCTCGATAAAGACAGCGAAGGTTTATTAATTATAAGTAATGATAAGCGACTCAATCACCGACTACTAAATCCCGATTTTCAACATCGTCGACAGTATTGGGTGCAGGTAGAAGGAACGCCTGATGCCGCGGCTCTAGCGCAACTAGAGCAAGGTCTCGAAATTCGATTCAATAAAAAAACTTACCAAACCTTACCCGCCGAAGTAGCCTTACTTCCTACTCCTGTAAATCTGCCCGAACGAGATCCTCCCGTACGTTTTCGTAAAAGTATTCCGACAACTTGGATCGCACTCTGGCTAAAAGAAGGTAAAAATCGACAGGTGCGACGAATGTGCGCCAAGATTGGCTATCCTACCCTACGGTTAGTCAGAGTTGCAATTGAGCAACTTGAAATCCCTGATTTCAAAATTGGAGAGGTTAAAGCCATTGCTGGAGAAATATTGAAGAAAAAGCTTGGAATTTCATAGAGGTCATTTCTAAATAATCTTAGCAACCGAACTCGCTTATCGGTTATAATTCCTTGTAAGTCAAGATAAAATACTTTTACCTCTCATCCGAGAATGACTAAATTTTCAGGATATTAAGCGAAAGTGAGAAAGCTTAAGGATAGGAAGGCGAAAAACCTGTCTGCCGATAGATAAGCGCTGGTGATGCCGTGATATTCTAGCGTTGCTTTTGCCAGTGGTCAAAAGAGCGGTTCAACGAAATGCAGAATAAGACTTGCCACTTGAGGCTAATTGATGGAAATTTAAACATATGCTTTAGATACTTTTCTTCCTTTTTGCAAAAAATTTAAAATACAGTGTAGATTTTTATGGAATTTTGCTGGGCTAAGGATCTTTATAAGTATAAAGGTTATTTTTCTAGATTCAAATAGCCTTCCCAGTGTATTATTTTGTTAGTCGGAAACACTAACAAGAATGGTAATGGTATGCTCGGAATGCCCGATTTGCGATAAGTCGGGGCGGCGGAGGCAGCGGGTGGGTTTCCCACCCAAAGCCCATCCTTATGCATATATGTAAAATATAAATATTCGTTCACCACAAATGTATTTTATCTTACCTGCTTTAAAACTATAAAAGATAATGCTCGATTTTTAAGAACTAATAAGAGCAAAACTCCAATATGCTAGGCTCTAGAATTTTTTTTATTTATTTAATGTAAAGAAAATTACAAATAAGTAAAATTTTATAACAAAAAAGACTAAACGGTCGTAAGGTAAATGCAATTGCAGATATAAGAGTAAGTACTAAGACAAAATTAATTTGCCATGAAATTAAGTCAGGTTGTAATTAGTATCGAGTTGCAAAACCGTTTTTAAGCGCTTGCTTAGGAATACTTTGAGCAAAGAAAAGACTGCTCGAAAGGTAATATAGGAATGGAAAGAATTACAATGTGCTTTTTGAAGAAAATCAGTCCAAAGTCACCGGTCACCTAAAGATATAAGATAATAGCTTCCCCTTCGGTAAGGTTCGTTATGGTCATTATTTATTAATCAAGAAAAATTAAAAGGAAGGACTCCCTTAATTGAACATATTAACCTGTTCCTCGTTTTCTGAATTTTTAGGTGCTACTTTAATTAGCTTAGGTTGAATTAGATTAGGCAAAATTCGTTTGATGACCCGCAGGCGATGGGTATATTTTTGTTTATCTTCATTATAAATCCCGAAATGATCAAAACGATCAATACGAACCTGTCCGGAAGCATGAATGATTTTTCCTTCAGGCATAATGATTCCTACGTGAGTAATTTTAGCTTTTCGATTTTCAAAAAATGCCAAATCCCCAACCTTTGATTCTTCTGCAAAGTCAACTAAATCTCCCGCGCCAACCTGCTCGGCAGCATCTCGTGGTAAAGCGGTACCTAGCATTTTAAAAACAACTTGGGTAAAACCAGAACAATCAATTCCCATCGGAGATCGACCACCCCAAAGGTAAGGCGCATACAAATAACGACGAGCTACTTTTATTAGTAACTCTGCACTCGGTTCAATTTCTTGGGGAGAAATTGCCTGACCACTAAAGGTAAAGCTACTTCCATTCAACCGAAACTTCAAACCATCAAAGTCGGGTAAAGTCGCACCAATTGTGATCGGTAAATAAAAATTATCCCCAACGGCAGGTTGCACCAATTCCATACTGTAAGCGTATTTCTTTTGGTATAATGCTACATCACTCGCTGGAATAATCTTAATTTGTTTGGTATCCAACCAACCGATATAATTATCCCAAAGACATCGCACTTTTGACCAATTCCCTCTTTTTTCTAATAGCTCGACCATCTCGCCAAAGAGCAATTGAGAAACCATTTCGCTTTTGTCAGAAGCATTGCTTCTAATGGGTACGACACTAAGAGGACAGATACCAATATTCATTAATGCTGAAGTGTAGTTTACAATATTGAAGTTGCTTTAAGATGATCTTAGAACCGAAAGTATTAAGATCTATTTAAAAACAACTTCCTTAATAATTATCCAAAAATGATGCTAGAAATCAAAACGTTTTCTCCGTTGATAGTTAAACGGACACTCGAAAAATTTCGTTTTGCTTGTGGAACAGCTTTTGCATAATACCTGCTTAAAGATAAGCAAAATTAGGAAATATCGAAATCACGAATGAACTTGTTTTAAAATTCGAGACATTGCTCAAAAAAACAGTCCTTCACTTTTGCAAATTTGGCCATTATGGTACATTTAAAATACGATAATCGCATCATCCAAGCCGAGTCAGGCTTAAGAATTTGATCTTAAATACTAAAACCAAAAGAAAGCCCGTTGAGGTAGTGCATAATTGTTGCATTTTTGTTTTGAAATAGTTTAACTTTGCCTGCGAAATTAGACAATACGCTGAATATTAATTATGAAAAAGTTTGCCTTAGTTGTTTTTATTTTGACACTGTGGATAAGTAGTAGTACTGCACAAGATCAACATTTTACGCAGTTTTACGCTTCTCCCCTTACCCTCAATCCCGCATTGACGGGCGCTTTCAATGGTCGTTACCGGGTTTCTACTATTTATCGTGATCAATGGCGTGGAGCTTTAGAAAGTCCTTATGTCACTTTTTCGGGTGCCGTAGATGTGCGTTTTGACCTAGATTTTAATAATCGTTACAAAGATGTTTTTGCCATTGGATTGGCTTTTTTCAACGATAAGGTGAGTAATATCGATTTTGTGACCAACCAAATTGCCATTTCAGGAGCTTATCACAAAGCTTTAGACTATAATAAAAAACAGTACTTGACCCTTGGTATCCAAGGAGCATTAGCGCAACGAAATATCAATTACGAGAATCTAAGTTTCAATGATCAATTTAATGGGGTTTCGGGCTATACTTTTGCTTCGGGCGAAGATTTGCCAGAAAACAATTTCTCCTACCCTGATTTTTCGGTAGGTCTAAATTATAGCTATACGATCAGTCGAACCTCCTCCCTTTTTGCAGGCTTTGCCATGCACCATGTATTTACCCCACAAGTTTCTTTCTACAAGCCCAATGAAGATGGCGAAGAAGGGGGCGATAGCCAACTATACCGTAGATTATCAGGACAGCTTAGCGCTCAATTTCCCCTAACCGAAACCGTGAGTATGCTTCCTAGAGTACTTTTTGCTGTTCAAGGACCTCACTTAGAAGTCACGGCAGGTACCAACTTTCGCTTTAAACTCAATGACTTTAGTAGCAATGCCATTCAATTTGGTGGCTGGGTACGACCAGTGAGTAACGAAGATAATAGTTTTAGCCTCGACGCCGTGGCCATGCAGATTGGTTTGGAATACAATAGTTTTTTGATTGGAATAAGCTACGATGTCAACCTAGAGGATTTAATCAACTATAATGAAGGTCAAAATGCTTTCGAGATTTCCTTAACTTATCTTGGAAATTACGACGACGAAACGATTCTTTGCCCTAAATTCTAAGGAAAAACATATGGTTTCAAGTTGTTCTAAAATTCCAGAAACGCTATAAATTCAGCACCAACTTTATGTGTATACAAAGGGATTAGCTTGCATTAGTTCAACAAACAAAGCTGAATACCATTGACGTATTTTGAGCTTTTCGTTTGCCGAAAAGGTAGATATTGTTTGATAAATTCACTTGCCGCTTCGTCTGCTGCCGCATATTTCAATTCCACAACAAGCACTTCCTCTTGATGCGTAAAACGATCAAATACTTGTCTCGTATAAAAAGAAAAATACGCGAGTTCCTGATCAATCGTAATTCTAAATTTTCCATCATTGCTACCATAATACGATCGCAAATAACGATTCACCAAAGTAGGTTGTAACAATAACGAGCTCTTTTCATTGACGAGCTTCGTCAAAGGCGCTAATTCCTCAAAAGAAAAATTAGGCATCGACAAAATCTTTTTGTAGCCGAGTTGATTGGACTTGATTTTAACTTCTAGTTGAGCACCTTCTACGGTATTTTTTTGCTCACCGTACCAACGCACCCGCAGTTTTTGACGATCCGCAATCCCAATTACATTGTCTTTGTAACTACTAAGATCTGGAGTATCAAAATAGATATTATTAACGATACGATCAGGAAAAAGTGACCTAAAACTAGCAGGGTGGTTTTGCAAAGTCTGCAAAACCACTCCCCGTCCGACTTGCTCTAGTCGATATTTTATTTCGTACCTAAAATCAGGTTGACCGCTACGCTTATCCATCCAACCCAATCGTTTCTATGATTTCTAAACCGTAGCCTTCGATTCCTATTCTACGTTTAGGACTATTCGTTAATAATCGAATTTTGGTAATGCCTAAATCGCGCAAAATTTGTGCACCAACGCCAAAGTCACGTTGCTGTACACTTTCCGTCCGCACTTTTTCTACCGCAATTCCAGCTTGTTCATTTTTAAAATTCTGTAACCAGCTTAAGAT
This sequence comes from Saprospiraceae bacterium, assembly GCA_045110315.1. Taxonomy (GTDB): domain Bacteria; phylum Bacteroidota; class Bacteroidia; order Chitinophagales; family Saprospiraceae; genus CALFBG01. The sequence goes on along the minus strand of JBGCFY010000031.1, from coordinate 18,547 downwards.
CGCATCATCTTTTTCAAAATGACGCATATAAAGTAATAAACCAGTGCCCTCTTTCGAAATTTGCTCTAAAGCCGTTTGGATTTGAGTATCAAAACCATCCAATAAATGCCCAATAATATCTCCTGTTTCCGTCGAAGAATGGACTCTTACCATTACCGCATCATCAGGATTCCAAGTTCCTTTTCGAATGGCTAAATGCGTATCATTGGTATTGATTTGCTTGTAGGCAATGATTTCTAAGTCGCCATATTTGGTTGGCAAGTTTACGCTGAGTTGTTTTTCAATCAAGCGTTCTTTTTTCATGCGGTATTCTACCAAATCCTTAATCGAAACAATTTTCATTTCGTGCTTGGCGCCAATCTTAAGCAGTTCTGGTAACCTTGCCATTGTACCGTCTTCATTGAGTATCTCTACCAAAACACCCGCTGGATAAAATCCTGCTAATTGTGCAAAATCAATTGCCGCTTCGGTGTGTCCAGTCCGACGCAATACTCCACCAGATTTAGCTCGTAGTGGAAAAATATGCCCAGGGCGCGCGAAATCTTCGGGCTTCGTTTCTGGATTAATCAAGGCTCGAATTCCCGTAGACCGATCGTAAGCAGAAATACCCGTAGTACAACCTTGTCCCAACAAATCAATCGATACAGTAAAAGCAGTTTCGTGGAAAGAAGTATTATCCGTCACCATCATCGGCAAGTTCAATTCGTCTGCACGATGTTCTTCCAAAGGCGTACAAATCAAGCCTCTTCCGTAGGTTGCCATAAAGTTGATAATCTCAGGAGTAACACATTCTGCGGCGCAGATAAAATCTCCTTCATTTTCTCGATCTTCATCATCTACAACGATAATCACTTTTCCTGCCTTGATATCTTCAAGGGCTTCTTCGATGGTATTCAACATATTTTTTAAAACTTTAGGTACGCTTTGGTGGCGTCCAAACATTTGATTTAATTCCTTTTAGGTATTTAAAAAATCCTTCTAACAAGGCGATATTCATAATAATGAAATAATGAACATTCCGAATGGGGATAAAATTGAATTGAAAGTAAGCCAATAGTTTATCCAGTAAAGGAATGAACACGAGTACTAGCAATTGTAATCCAAACATCAATTGGAAAAAAGAACTTCCTAAAAGTCCTAAGATGCTACTCGTAAGGAAGGCGAAGATAATAAAAAAAGGCCCTAGCCACCTCAAAACTTTGTGGGAAATAAAGGTAAAACTCAATTTAGTATAGGGCGGAAATAATAGATAGGCAAAACTATTCAAATTTTGAAAGTTTCCAGCCGATATTCTCGCTTTTCGGCGATATTCTTCTCGGATATCGTGCGAAACCGACTCGTAGCAAATCGCTTGCAAATCGTTGATCGCATTTCCACCTTGTTCGAAGGCTTTCATCGCAATATAAAAATCATCTACCAAAAAATTGGGTGGCACAAAGTGATAATAATTGGCGCGTAAAGCGTAACAACCACCAAAAGGACCAGCCATTTTACCAAAAATCAAGCCTTCTCGATGTTTCAGGATCACTTCCGAGCTGATATATTGATGTTCAGAATAAGAGATTCCTTTTTTTAGCAAACCGGTATTAACCATATTGGCATCGACCAGAATCGTTTCTGCTTGTTTAAAATGTCGAACCAAATTCCAAATAGTATCCGCTTTGAGCATGACATTCGCATCCGTAAAAAGTAGGATATCTTTTGCGGTGAGGCGATTTTCTCGTTGTAAATTTTCTACCAAAGCATTGATCACCCCTGGCTTACCTTGACGCTGTTCAAAAGGAAAAAATTTAATATTAGTATGTTTCACCGCAATCGCTTCGACTTTAGCATTCGTTTGGTCAGAAGATTGGTCCGAGCCAATAAAAATCTCCAATAAATGGGCTGGATAATCTTGTTGTAGCAAAGTCGATAACTTTTCTTCGATCACTTGCTCTTCGTTGTACAAAGACATGACAACCGTTACCTTAGGCAATTGATCTCCTCTTTGGTATTGATCCGTAGATAGTTTTCGATCTCCAGCGAGCCATTTGAGCAAAAGTGGGTAAAAAAGATAGGAATGCAGCAGTCCAAAAACACTGATAAAAAAAATGGCTTGAAGAATCAGCTGCATTAGTTGGGAAAATCTTTAAAATAAGTTTGGTCCATCAAGGATCATCAAAATCTGCTAACTTTGATATACCTTTTCGGGGCTGGGCAACTTATATTTTGTCAATAATTGTTTCGCTACCGCAAGATTGTCGTACTTGTGGGTGACAAAGTTACGAGCATTTTTCCCAATTTCAAATAAAGTTGCCTGACTCGTACGATAACAAAATTCAATTTGTGCTTGAAACTCCTCGGGCGTATTCGCAAGGAGTACTTCTTTGCCCGGTGCCGCATCAATTCCTTCCAAACCTAGCGCCGTAGTAATGACTACTTTCCCGAGTGCCATTCCTTCTAAGATCTTGGCGCGCATCCCACTTCCGGACAATAGGGGAACAATCATCACGGAATGGTCGTTGATAAAACGATTCGCATTAGGAATTTCCCCATGCATGACTACATTTTTCTTATGATAATCAAACAACCACTTTGGTGTGTTTCGACCTGCTACATTAAACTTTAAATCAGGATATTGATCTGCGATTTTTTCCCAAACTTTATCCAAAAACCAAACTAAACCCTCTTGATTTGGTCGCCAATCCAAAGAACCAATAAAAGAAATACTCAACTCTCGCTTAAAGCTTTTGGGATAAGGATGATAATCTCTACGATCAATACCAATGGGTACGACAACACTTTCTCCTTGATATCCCATTTTTTTGAAGGTCGTCAAATCCTTTGCGGTGATTCCAATCAATAAATCATATTCTTGCAAAGCCGCTTGTTCGAATTTTTTTAACTTTTTCGTCAAGTGCGACAAATACATTTTCTTGGGTATTGACTTTGTATTATTGCTAATCCGTTCCCAGATTTCGTGCTCTACGTTGTGGGCACGCATGGCTATTTTAGCTTTCGAATACTTCCGAATGATTGGAATATAAGGCGCTAGATAAAGCGTTTCTAATTGAATGACGTCAAAGGTGTCGTGTTGTAAAACTTTGATTAACAGTTTTTCAAATTCGGGAGAAATAAATCTAGAAATATGATAAGATTGGCTAGAGAAAAGGTTGAAAAAAGCATCTTTTAATCGTAGTCGATTATCGAGGTCAGCAAAGTAAATGTCTTTATAATGATTGAAATTTTCAGGAATTTTCTTGGTATCAAGGAAGTGCTTATGCGTGTTCATTGTCAGCAAGGTGATGGTACAACCGAGCTCGTGTAAAGCTTTTGCAAGATGGGTAACGGCTAACGCTTCCCCGTCTTTAACGGGAAAAGGAAATTTTTTACAAAGCTGTAGAACATTCATATAATCTTGTTTAAAATTTAAAGCTGATTTTACTAATGAAATGGAACTTACTAAGCCTGTTTATGGCTGTAATCCAAAGTAACCGTCACAATAGAGCTTAATTGTAAATTTTCTTCTATATGTAAACTTTAAATTTTCAAACAATTATTATTAGGCAATTAGTTAAAATAAATGCTGCGCTTAAACCTCAGTCATTTGCTGAGATGACGAACATCATCTTAAAATAATTTTTATTTTCTGGCTGCGTAAATTTAGCTTTTTTTTTAGGAATAAAAAAAATCTTTCCTAGAATAAAAAAGGAGAAAACACCGTTTCAGGATTTTTCTTTGACCTAATTTCAAGGAGATACACTTGAAACTCCAAATTTAGTTTTATACCAACTTTTAAACTTTCTGCTTAGGCTGATTATGCTGGTATATCTTCCGCTGCTTGCCATTTTGGCGAGACAATACATAAAAACGAGAGGTCGATCGCTCCTTTATTTTCCACGTATTGTTCTGCATTTCCAGGCACCAAAACGATATCTCCCGTTTGTACGGCTTGTGCTACACCATCCACATAAATAACACCTTCTCCCGATAAAAAGTAATATAACTCTTTACTTTTCAAGCGGTGTGGTAAAGAAGCGGTACCTACCAATAATTTTGCGGAAGCCAAACTGTAAGGTAAATCGATCCCATCGTTGTCTGGATGTAATACTTCCTTTAAAACTGTATGATCAGGAGCCGTAAAAGCTGCAATGTCTTGTGTTGATTTAAAAATCATAAACTAATTTAACTAAAAAACGATTGAGAGTAAAATCTGCTGCCCTGAGAAGCAGAGCTTTCCCAAAGATTAATTAATTTTTGGAAGCCAGCAGTCATAAGTGCTCACGAAAAAACGCGTTGATACCACCTTCGAGTCGACATTCCGATAAAATCGGCAGTAAAATAGCAGATTTTACACAACTATAATTATTTTTGGAATCCAAATCGTGCGCATGAAATGATATTCGTAGCCAATAGGATACTTACGATCAGCGAGACAGTCTTATATTTACAGCACTTATTTTAAAATTTCTTAAAATTTCACAAACAAAAATACATGATCAAAGCAACGGGCATTAGAAAGTCCTACGGTAATTTGAACGTTCTGAATGACGTTGACCTACACATTAAAAAGGGAGAAGTGGTTTCCATCGTAGGAAAATCTGGTGCCGGAAAAAGTACACTATTACATATTTTGGGTACTTTAGATCAAGCGGATGCTGGCACATTGATCATTAAGGACATTGATTTATCACAATATACGACACAGGCATTGGCTAAATTTAGAAACGAGCACATTGGTTTTATTTTTCAATTTCACCATTTACTCCCTGAATTTTCTGCCGTAGAGAATGTTTGTATTCCTGCTTTTATCAATAAACAAGCAGAAGCTCCCAGCATTGCACGCGCAAAAGAACTTTTGGATTATCTAGGCTTATCCGAAAGATTTGAGCATAAACCCACTCAATTATCAGGAGGAGAACAGCAGCGCGTTGCGGTAGCGAGAGCTTTGATGAATAAACCTGCTATTGTCTTTGCGGACGAACCTAGTGGAAATTTAGACTCTGCTTCTTCGCAGGATTTACACGAATTATTATTCCAGCTTAGAGATGACTTTCAGCAAACTTTTGTGATCGTTACACACAACGAGCAACTCGCAGCGATGAGTGATCGAAGATTATTAATGAAAGACGGTAAATTTGTCTAAGCTTTAATTGTAACCTATGCCCGACGAGAAAAAACCTGACGAGAAAAAACCCATAGCGCAAAGCACTCCAGCTCCCAACTTGACGCCAACGCAGCAGATCAAGCAAGGTGTAGATGGTGTCCGTAGAGAGTTTGTGGCTTTCTTTAGCCAACTCATCGACCTGAAAAAAGGGATGGATCGAGAAGGTACGATCATCAGTATCAAGAATAACAAGCGAATGGAGGGCGCTAATGCTTGGTTGCTGATGTGTTCCATCATGATTGCTTCGCTCGGGTTGGACTTGAATTCGCCAGCCGTTATTATTGGTGCCATGCTAATTTCGCCCTTGATGTCTCCCATCTTGGGTATTGGGCTTGCAGTAGGTATCAACGACCGAAAAACGTTGATGATTGCCTTGCGACACTTAGCCATTGCCATTGGAATCGCCTTATTTACCAGTACGCTTTATTTTTCTTTAACGCCGTTTGGTCAGGAAACTTCTGAAATTTTAGCCCGAACGAAGCCTACCCTACTTGATGTTTTAGTCGCTTTTTTTGGTGGCATTGCAGGAATAATTTCCGGTTCCCGTAAGGATAAATCTAATGCTATTCCAGGGGTTGCCATCGCTACAGCTTTGATGCCACCACTTTGTGTTTGTGGATTTGGGATTGCCAATATGAATCAAACCATTATTTTAAGTTCTTTTTATTTATTTTTTCTGAATACTACTTTTGTAGCGGTAGCCACCTACATTATTGTACGACTATTGGACTTTCCATTCAAAGCTTACATTGATCCAGTAGAAAGAAGAAAAACACGGCTGATGGTCATTGGAATTTGCCTTTTGTTAATCTTGCCAAGTTTGAGCATTCTTTCAACGGTTTATCAAGAAAACAAAATTAATAATAACATCAATGCTTTTTTGGGAGAATACTTTGGAGAGAGTGTTGACGCTTGGGGGCTTTTACAAACGGATAGTACTAGTGTGCTTAATATTAAAGTTTATGGCTCTAATGCGATCATGCAAAATATGGAAGAGTATCAGCAAGGACTCGTAAAGTATGGAATTGAGGATACCAAAATCCAACTTATTCCTACTTCTGAGATTTCTTTAGAAAAGTTTGAGCAACTAAAAGCGAAGGTTACTAATGTGGATCTTGAATTTAGCAAGCAATTGGATCAAGCTCTACAGGCAAAATCAGAAAAAGACATTTTGATCGAGCGTTTAAAACTGCGGTTAGATAGCTTACAGCGAGATAGTTTACCTTATTTCCAGTTGTGTATGCAGGCGAAAACCGTTTTTACCGATCTCCAAAAAATTGATATTGCCACCAATCAGACGATTAACGCAGGTGGACAGAAGACACCCATCGTTTTAGTCAATTGGCAAAAAGGAAAATCCATTCGAAGTAAGAGAGAGAGTGAAGCAAAACTCTACAATTTCATCAAAGTCAGTACCAAAGTCGATACCTTACAAATCATCCGTTATTAAAAACATATTAAAGGGAAAACTTAAGCCCAACGGCGAGTATTCACCATTGCTTTGGGATAATTTGCACCAATCTTTATTTGACTCGCCGTTTGCTCTTCCGTAGTTAAAGTATCTGGCCGGTGAATCTTATTGACGGGAACGTCAACCAACTCTGGCAACCAACGCTTGACGTATTTTCCTTTGGGATCAAAGCGTTTGGCTTGCACCAAAATATTTAAATAGCGGTCATCTCGCGGATCAGAGTCTACGCCGGCAATGTAATTCCAATTTCCCCAATTGCTGCAAGGATCGTAATCAATCAACATAGATTCAAAATAGGATGCGCCCATTTGCCAGTTGACGTTTAAATCTTTAACCAAAAAACTCGCAACGTTTTGTCGACCTCGATTAGACATAAAACCTGTATGGAGCAATTCTTTCATATTCGCATCAATGAATGGAACGCCCGTACGACCTTCTTTCCACAACTTCAACAAGCGGTGATCATTCTTCCAACTTTCGTCTATTTCTCCTTTGATTCCCCCTTTTTGAAAAATAAGTTCACCGTGCTTTTTCCCCATCAGACGATAAAAGTCTCGCCATAATAATTCTAGAAATAAATGGTAACTAGACTTATTTGCGCCCGTTTCCTGTTCGTATTTTTTTAATTCTTGATAGATCATTTTTGGCGATAAGCAGCCTTGCGACAACCAAGCCGAGAATTTAGAAGAATAATCTTCTCCCAGCAACCCACTACAAGTCGCTTTATAATTTTGCAAGCGCTCTGCTTTCCAAACGAAATGATGCAACCGCGCTAAACCTTCTGTTTCTCCACCGATAAACTCAAATGCATTTCGCTCATCCGTAACAAATTCGTCCCATCCAAAATCTTTCAATTGAGGCATTTCTCCCGCTTCTATCTCGATCGTTAGGGGATTAAAGTCTGCTGCCGTTGGTGCGGGCAAAGGATCTCGTACGGGTACGATGCGTTCTACTTCCTTTTTGAATTGGGTAAAAGCATCGGGGGTGTGGGTAACGGGGAAAGGCAAATCTTGCGTATAATACAACATCTTACCCCGCGAAAAAATAACTTCCTGACCAATAGACCAAAGGTTACGCTCTAGTGCATCTTGCACGGCGACTTCTTCCCCCGTGCGCTCGCGATTACAAAACACCCAGCTCGATTTAGCTTGCTGTGCAATTTTATAAATCTCATCCTCCGGCTTTCCTACGCGTACGACTAATTCACTCCCCAGACGACTTAACGAAGCTCGTAAATCCTCTACACTTTCAAGTATAAAATTTGCTCTAAACTTTGCCGTTTTAGGAAAATCGAATTGCGTTTTTCCCTTAAAAACACGCTCATCAAAAACGTAGACGGGAATAACTTCGATGCCACTTTTGATGGCATCCGTTAACGCTTCGTTATCATGCAACCGCAGATCTTGTCTAAACCAAACCAGAACTCTTTGTCGTTTCATGATGATAATTTTTTGTGGAGCGACGGATATTTTTTTACGATGGCAAACAATTTACGCAATGGTAAATGATTTCTTCTAAATTAGTCTTCAAATCTTTACTTGTATAACAAAATTTCGCACAAATTGTTTGACTTTTTAGCGAAGTAAATACTTGCTAAACAATCATTTTATTACAAAAATAAATAAGTGCATTTTCAAAGATAAGTACTAACACAATTTAATGGTGAAAAAATTTTGTCTTAGTACTTCTTAGTACTTACTTCCGTGAAGGCAGAGCCTTTGTCAACTTCTTTTTGAATTATTAAACAATTTCAATGACAAAACAGTCCTACGCCAAACTTAAAGAAAGTTTTTTGCCCTTGAAAGCCAAACAGTATACGCTGCAGTTTTTAGACTGTAAGTAGCAAAAAAAGGTAGATTGATTTTTCTGAGGGGAACTTTACCCCTGCTTTATTTAGTTATAAAGATAGCATAAATGAAGTTGTTTAAAAATAAGCTAATAAAATGAAAGGGTTCGAAGAACTAAAAAAAGAATTGCTCTTCAAGATGAGTAGAAGTTCTGGCAAAGGTGGTCAACACGTTAATAAGGTCTCTACCCGAGTCTCTGTATTCCTAGATATTCCCGGCTCCGAATATCTTGATGCGCCACAAAAAGCCTTATTATTAGCACAACTTGCCCCACGCCTTTCTAAAGAAGGAATACTCCAAGTAACTTGTCAAAAAACGCGTTCTCAATTTAAAAATAAACAACTTGTTCTTTTTCAGCTACGGCAACTCCTCACCGCAGCGCTCACCATAAAAAAACCTAGGAAGAAAGTCCCCGTACCGAAGTCCGTTAAAGTCAAACGGCGGAAAGAAAAAGCCTTTCAATCCGAAAAAAAACAAGCTAGAAAAAAAGTTGACCCTTATTATTAGGGTTCTGTTTTCGCTGTAGCGTTATTTTTCCTTCCTTTTCCGTTTTTAGAATCATTCTAATTTTCAACTAGTCGTAATTTCTTTACCAAAGTTAGTAGAATACAACTTACATTTGTGGTGTAATACAATCCGTATGTTCCGTGCCAATTTGAGGCGGAAAGCTACGGCTTGATCAAACAGCTTAGTATGAAAAAAATCACCCTACTTCTATTATTGCTTAGTCAATCCCTATTGATGCTAGCACAAGATAAATTAGCCTATCAACTTTTTAACCCAGCGGGCGAAAAAATCAATTATGGAGAGATGCTAGCCGTGATGGACAGCACGGATATTTTATGCTTTGGCGAATTGCACAATAATCCAATTGCGCATTGGCTACAGCTAGAATTAACCAAAGATTTGTACACTAAGAAAGCGAACCAATTAGTGCTTGGCGCAGAAATGTTTGAAACGGATAACCAATTGCTCATCGACGAGTACTTGCAAGGTCAAATTTCTGAAAAAAACTTTGAGCAAGAAGCACGCTTATGGCCCAATCATAAAACGGATTACAAACCCTTATTGACCTTCGCTAAGGTTCATCAATTAAAGTTTATTGCCAGTAATGTCCCCCGACGGTATGCTTCTATGGTTTACAAAAAAGGACTTAAATCCTTAGATTCCTTGAGTACGACGGCAAAGCAATATCTAGCACCACTTCCCATTCCTTTTGATATCCAATTAAAATCCTATCAATCTATGATGACGATGATGGAAGGCATGGGTGATCATCCGACTTGGTTTCCAAAAGCACAGGCGATCAAAGATGCAACGATGGCTCACTTTATTAGCCAATCTTGGCAAAAAGGACAATTTTTTCTTCACTTCAATGGTAGTTTTCATAGCGATGATCACGAAGGAATCGTTTGGTATCTCAAAAAGATTCATCCATCGGCTAAACTAAAAACGATTACAACGGTTTCACAAACAGCGGTTGATCAATTGGAGGAAGAATACCTTGGCAAAGCTGATTTTATCTTGTGTGTACCCGCGTCAATGACGACTACTTATTAGTGAATTTGTTAAAAAATAAAAAGAATTATGAAATACTCAATATTGTTGCTTCTCGGTATGAGTTTGTTGGCGATGGCCTGTGGTGACAATTATCAGGCACAACAAGCCGCACATGATAAGGTCATGGAAATCCACGACGACGTTATGCCCAAGACGAGTGAAATTCAACGTTTGGTACGCTCCTTAAAAAAGCATCTAAAAATCGAAGAAGGACAACCCCCACTTGACGATGCCACCAAAGCAAAAATTGAGTCGGTGATGCAACAGTTAGAAGCTGCCGACGAAGGTATGATGTCTTGGATGAGTTCGTACAAGAAACCCAAAAAAGAAATGGAGAAAGCGGCTGCCTTAGCTTATTTAGAAAAAGAAAAAGCGCAGATTACAAAAGTACGAACCGAAATGCTCGCTAGCATTGAAGTGGGTACAGCTTTGGTGCGGGAACTGGAAGGAAAAGTCAAGTAAGCTGTAAACTCAATTGTAAGATTAAAAAAAACTTATTTTAACCATGACGACTTTTAAATATTTAGTTTTACTTTTTGCGATTGGTACAATCGTCAGTTGTGAAACCGGTAACAACTTGAGCGATGATGGGAAACCTTTGCCCATTTTAGGCGAACGCGATTATGAAAATGGCGATACCATTTATCATCAAGTACCCGACTTTAGTTTTGTCAATCAGGATAGTAATACGGTCAACAATGAGACTTTCAACGATAAAGTTTACGTAGTAGACTTTTTCTTTACTTCTTGTCCCACGATTTGCCCAAAGGTAAAACAACAAATGCTGCGGGTTCACGATCGTTTCAAATCGAATGACAAGGTTTATCTACTCTCCCACTCCATTGATACGAAGCGGGATACGGTGGGAAAATTAAAAAAATATGCCAACGCACTCGACGTAAAATCTGATAAATGGCACTTCGTGACGGGCGACAAAGATAAGATTTACGATATGGCAGATAATTACTTCATCGCAGCACAGGAAGATCCCGAAGCTCCCGAAGGATTTGACCATAGTGGTCGGCTCATTTTAGTGGATAGAGAACGTCATATTCGTGCTTTCTGTGAAGGTACAGACCCCGAGTCAGTAGACAAATTTATGCTAGACATTGATAAACTATTAAATGAATAAATACTTCTTTTTCTTCGCGCTCGGTATTACCCTGTACGTCAGTAGCTGCCAAACTACGCCTTTTCCCCAAGGAGAAGCCGCTTATTTAAGCTATTGTGCAAGTTGCCATATGGAAGATGGAAAAGGGTTAAAAACCTTGATTCCACCGCTTGCTCAGGCAGATTATTTGCAAAAAAACAGTGACGATTTGGCTTGCATTATTCGTAATGGTTTACGAGGACCAATCGTCGTAAATGGACAAGCTTACGACCAACCGATGTCCGGTATTCCCAACCTCTCTGATGTAGACATCAACAACATTCTAAACTACATCAAGAATGCTTGGGGCAATGATTATGGAACGATTAAGCTCTCGGAGGTGCAAGCGCAATTGGAGGAATGTAAGTAAGCTCCGTTTAAAACGCTACTTGTAACTTAGACAAAAAATAGGCTATTTCCCAACGAAGGAAATAGCCTATTTTAAAGTACCATACTAATCCCTTACGCCTTATCCACTTCGTGAAAAAACTCGTATTCAAATCGTAAAGTCACTTCCCCCGTGATTGAAAAGTGATGCTCTTCTGCTAAAAGACCATCCTCGCGGTAAGTATAATCAATATTTTGTTTCAAGCTTTCGTCAGGACCGTAATGCTGTTCCTTCACCTCTCGATCATTTTCGTCAAATTCGTACTTGCGGGTCTCCGCTAAATTTTGCTCAAAATCCGAGAAGCGGTGAATGATACGATTGCCTCGCTCATCGTAATCCATAAAATCTTCTCTTGCTAATTTGCCACCATTATCTACAATCTGAATCTTAACGATTTGGGCTTTATCATTACGCAAGTATTTATAAAAATACTCTCGGACAAAATCATCTGGATATTCAAAGTAACGTTCTAAATAATTATCGTACTCATCGTATTTTGTTTCCATGTGCGACATAAAAACTTCCTCGGCGCCATAAATTTCTTCGTGAATCACTCTACCTTCCTCATCAAATTTTCGATACTCTTTACCTTCTAACTCGTCATTTTCGTCTCGAACATAAACGGTAAGACTGTTCTCTTCTTTATTGTATTCGTATTTTCGAATACTTTTACTATTATCTCGATAGCTCGTTTCTATGACGGCAAGTTGATTACTATCGTTATAACGATAATGTGCGATTTGATCTGGTTCTTCGGACAATTCGCTGTATTGAATCTCTTCTAGTACCCGACCTTTTTCGTCGAGTGTCCGCTCCATTTTTGATTTTAATTCACCATCTAAATGGTAAGATTCTTTCAAAATAACAATTTCTTCGTTATTTCTTTCTTCCAAATAAGTCAAGCGAGATTCTCCCTCAGTTGCTTCATTTGTTGTATAGGTTTTGTACGTTTTTATCTTAGCCATTCTCTTACTGATTAATTAAGGCATAAATCTAAATAAATAAGTAGTAAAGCAAAATTAAATTGCCATTAAATTGCCATTAAATTGCCATTAGATTTTGAATAGCATCAAGGCATAAAAATTGTCCTGTGCCATAGCTTAACCTTTTCAATTGCTGTTTTTTTATTAAATTTTTGTGTCCCCAAAAACCAGCTTTTCTGCCCTAGGAACTACATTGCAAGTAAACTCTATTTTACAGAAAGGTACAATAGTACATTACTATCATTTCTTTTCCGAACATCCTATTAAGTGACTACCCTTTATAGTAAAGCGCTAATTAGTCTAATAGAAATCCCGAATTTCTGCTTGTGGAAATTCGGGATGACTGCTATAAATAAACAACGCTTCCTTTTGAGGCATTCTTAATTTATAAGGCACTTAATTTTTTATTTTACGGTCAATTTTTTCACGGCGACGTCCTTATCCGTTTCTAAAGCAATCAAGTACGTCCCAGCAGGAAGCGTTTGTACATCAATAAAATGCTTGCTCTCTCCTTTTTGTAATTGTCCTGTAAAAATCGTTGTAAGCTGTCGTCCGTATAAATCCTTTAAAACAATCCGAGCGGGTGTCGTTCGTTCCGCTACGACGGGAATACAAGTCATCGCCCCTGCTGGATTTGGAAATACCTCACCGATTCGACTCTCTACGGCATCTACATCCGTCGTGCTTACAATATAAGGATCAATTTGAATATCAAAATAAGCTTCGGGAGCGGGCATTGGACGCAATTGTTCTTTTCCGTCATTCGCCTTTCCGTAAATGTAATAATAGACTTTTGCACTTCCCTCTTGTCCAGGAATCATTCCCGTCCATTCCGCGGTTCCTCCGTCGTAAGTCATAGCTACTTCCGTAAAGTTTTCGGGTGCACCGACAGCGTAAAAAAGCTTAGCTTGCTCGATTCCTTCTTTATGCTTAATCGTTGCCGTAATCGGAATCATCACATCTGGCAGGGCACTTCTTACGCGCGCGTGAGCAATCCATAATGGATTACTGACACCAACTTCCTTCGTAATACAATGAATCGCGCCACCGTAAGGAATAATCGTATTACAATTAATACCTTGCACGTTATAGCCTGGCATTGCGGCTCTCCAAATATTTAAAGCGGTGGTATCGTATTGCTCTTGGTAGACCGGAATTAAAATCGTCTTATTGACAAATAAAGCATTCGTATACGTTCGATAATCTCCGTTGGTGTTAGGATAAGCGCCGTTAAAATCTGGTGGCATTGGAATTCGAATGACTTTATGTTGATTACCGGCTTTAGTCGTATAATTTTCTAAAACGTACTGAATATTCGCTTCAATCTGAGGACCATCCGCAACGTTTGTTGGATATTGACCAACGATTAAGGTTTCCTCATCCAATAATTTCATGTGCATATCAATGTGGTGAATACCATCATAAGGTAATACCGTCATCTTAGGGTAGCTTTCAATTCCCATGAAACTATCCATAATCTCATCCACTTCGGCATTAGAGTGATTACTAGAGCCAAATTGATTGAAAGGACCATTTTCTTCGAGTACCAATTCGGAAGAAAATGCCTGACCAAGACCATCTGCCATAAAGTTACCACCCGTATGCACAAGATCAGTGCCTGCGGCACCATTATCCGTACTGTATACTGGAAGCCCCATAAAGTTTCCGACTACATCGGATACTTTGTCGTCGTCATAGCGTGGTCGATTATAAATCCAATCTACTAGCAACAAAGAATCAACATCGTTCGTGTAAACAGTATTAGGACCATAATCTCTTACCCAAATACTATCATATTCATCCTCGATGAAACTTACGTTGGAACTCCAATCTACGCCCGCATTGCCAAGATAATTCTTAACTGCATTTTCATTACTGCAAACAATAATCACTTCACATTCTAATCTTGCATACCGAACGATATCTGCTAAAATACTGTTAAAGCCAGACCAAGTAATGACAATTGCTTGCACTTCTTCCCATTCTGCCATCGTTCTTACGGGCGAATTGGGTGGAGATGAAATTCCAGTGGGTCCACGTTGAGCGTTAAGTTCGTTGTAAGCAGGAATCAGTGCTGCTTCCCCCGGCGCAAAACCTTTAGGTAAGATTCGTTGTTGAGCTTGCACGGAAAAATTACCGAGCAGCGCGATGAAGAGTAAGGTAAAAATTTTTTTCATGGCAGGAGGATTTTATCGGGTTAGGAGGAATTTTGATGCTTAAAACAATCCAACTTGTGTATACAGTTTTGCCGAGGAGCGCTACGAAACAACTCCTCGGCAAAAACAACGATGTAGTATTTTTGACTTTAGAACGAATAAATCAAGGATAAACTTGGTAAAATGGGTAGTTGATTGACTCGTTCGTATCTAATTCGGTCAAAATAAAAGATATTATCTCGATCGTAAACATTTGTTACACTAAGGATTGCCTCTAATTTACTATTTTTTGAGAAATTAAATCTGCGCTTAACCGACATATCCAGTCGATGGTAAAAAGGTAACCGACCAGAATTTCGATCCTCAGAGTAAATTACTCCCAATTCACCATTGCTAGTTAGTACATCCTCGTCAATATCATCAAACTGCTGTTGATTGAAAAATCCCTGAGTCAACGTAAAAGGGAAACCAGAACCCATGTTCCAGCGCGCGCTTGCTTCCCATTCTCTATTTTCACCAAAGCTATAAGTCGCCAAAAAGTTGACATTATGACGACGATCAAAGATCGTTGGATAAACTTGCTCACCGTCGTCCCGATTCACATAACCTAAGGAATAGGTTGTCCAAATATACCAGTTCTTATCTTCGTAACGCATAGAAAAATCTACCCCGTACGCTTCTCCCGTTTCCGTTGCGTAATTTGGATCTTGCGCTCTAGTTTTATTTCGATTGATATTGATTAATTGTGTAAATCCTTTGTAGTAAGGTTCTATGTTTACTTCGATATTTTTGCCTAAGTCAATTTCTAGCCCTGCTACTCCGTGATAAGATTTTTGTAATTTAGAGTCCGTAGGCTCCGTAGTTCCGGGCTTAAAAATCGTTTCTTCTGGACCAGAAAGGAATCCAACAAATAAGTTGACAATATCTCGCTCATTGACCGTACTAATTAAGTTTTGAGAATATAACCCTCCCGCAAATTTCAAGCGGATACTTTCGTTGATATTATATTTTGCACCAAAACGGGGCTCAAAGGAAGATTCTCCCAAAGAAGCGTAGTATTGAAATCGAATACTAGGCTCGACAATCAAATTCCCCCATTTGTATTTATATTTTAAATAACCCGCAAGTTCCGTGGTAAAGTCTTCTTGCTGGAACGTAAGGCCTAAGAAATTTACAAAAGTAAAATCGGTATTAAACCCTGTGATATCAAAACCGTACTTTAGTTCGCTATTATTACCAAAATAAGTAAAGTTCAGTCCTGCACCGAAACTGTTGATGGAGCTTTGCCGTGGATTATCATCAGATTCTAAAAGATTAATTTCATATTTTGAATAAGAAACAACACCATTTACAATCATTTTGGAAGTACTTGGAATCAATCTAAAATTCATTCCACCTCCGACATTTGTCCAATCTAGTTGAGCAATTCCGGGGTAATCTACGCGATCTGTGAAGTTGAATCCAAAAAGACTTAAGCTACTACCATTGCTAGCTTTGAAATTTACTTTTCCATAAATATCTGTATAACTAAAAGGTAAACCCGTTGAATCTGCCGCGTATCCATAAAATATTTTGGAAGACTCGTCAATGTAAGAGTGCTTTGCGGTAAGTAAAAATGAAGTACTTCCACCACCTTCTTCTTTTGGCTTAATCAGTGGTCCTTCGACTAGTAATTTAGATTGGAACGGAGAAACCGAAGCGACACCTGCAATTCTATTTTTATTACCATCTCGCGTTTTAATATCTACGATCGCCGAGATTCTTCCCCCGTATTCTGCGTTGAAACCTCCGGTGAGTACATCTACCGAACGGATAGCCTCCGTTTCGAAGATAGAGAAAAAACCAATGGAGTGAAACGGATTATAAATCGTCATGCCATCCAATAAAATCTTATTTTGCACTGGCGATCCTCCCCGAATATACAATTGTCCACCTTGGTCACCCGTAAAAATAATTCCCGGTAAAACGGGTAAATATTGCGCAATATCCGCTTCTCCTCCAGTAGAGGGTAACGATCGAATTTGTGCAGGAGTAACGGAAACCGTCGAAATTTGGACAGAAGACTTCGCTCGTTGTTTTCTGGCAGAAACGTCGACGACTCCAAGATTAATTCCAGAGCTCAAATCTACTCGTTGATAAGTAATTGATCCACCGACAATGTTGACCGTCACGGCAACGCTATCGTATCCAACGTAAGTCGTTACTAAGTTGTACTCTCCTACGGGAACATCCGAGAAGCTAAAAAATCCATTTTCATCGGTATTGGTACCGAAAGTAGTTCCTTGTAGCAATACATTTCCAAACATAACGGGTTCTCCGCTATCCTTATCAAATACATTTCCACGTAAATCACCCGTATTTTGAGCAAAAGAAACACTAAAAAAGCAGAGGCAGGCTAATAAAGTCGTAAGTAGTTTATTCATCAAATTTATTTCTGTTGGTAAAATTTCCCGCAGTGTGAAAGGAAATTACAAAAACTAAGCACCAAGGTTATCCTACCACTAAATAAGTTGTCTTAAATTTTGAATAGCATCGAAGCACGAAAGTCGTCCTTGACTTTCGTTAAGAAAGGGGTTAATAAGGAAGAAACTGTTCAAAAAATAGTATAAATTAATAAGTAGTGTCAATTTGACTTAGCATAAATAAAGCGCAAATATAAATTAATTGTCTCTTATCCATCAATAATCAGGACATAAGCTTTAAATAATCTGAGATAATCTATTAGAATGTCGTTTGAAAGCGCTTTTGGGGGACACATTCCCGTTGAGCTGGCTTAAGAGAAAAGATTTTCTTTTTTACCAAATAATTTCTCCTGCTCCTTGTCGTAAAATTTCTACTTCCTCTCCCGTACAATCTAAGATACTGGAAACTTCATGACTTCCCGCACCGCCATCAATGACCAAATCGACGAGTTTGTGGTAATCTTCGTGAATTTCGTACGGATCGGTGAGGTATTCAGTAATTTCATCGGGTTGCTTCAGTGAAATGGACAACATTGGCCTGCCCAGCGCTGTGACGAGCGCTTGCACAATTCGGTTTTTAGGAATCCGAATACCTAGTGTACGCTTTTTGTTTTTGAACATTTTGGGTACCTTATTATTAGCATTTACAATAAAAGTAAAAGGTCCCGGCACGTTTCTCTTAATTAATCTAAATACTTGATTATTAATTGGTTTTGTATACTCCGCTAGCTGACTAATATCATTGAACATCATCGACAAATTAGCTTTTACGGGATTTAGGTTCCGCAGTCTACAAATACGATCAATGGCATTGGGTTGTAAAATATCACAAGCCAATCCATACACGGAATCGGTAGGATAGATAATGATTTTTCCCTTGCGTAGTTCGGCAGCAACTTTCTGGATCAATCGATCTTGTGGATTATCTGGATTGATTTCGATCAACATAGTAGTATCTGTTTAATTCAACACAAAATAATCAATATTTCTAAAAAGAAATCAAGTTATACGCAAAAACTCTTCTACAGCTTGTAAAACAGATGGCGTCCGTAAAATTTTAAAATGTCCAGTACCTTCTATTTCTTGCAATTTACAATTAGACCAGTTTTGTTGAACACGGCGAGATTGTTCAATTGGAATCACTCGATCGTTGACATCGTGAATAATTAAAGCTTCTTCTACTTTAATTTGTTGAACGAAGGTACTAACATTCAGCCCAGCGACATCTTGCTTGATTTCGGCTTTAATTCGATCAATTAACCCCTGTTTTACTTTCTCCGTTAAGCCAACTTTTTCGACGACAGCGTCAATTCTTTCGGAAAATTTATCGGGCGTAGTTAATAAAGCGTACTTTTTAATGCCCCAATTGGGCATCGTACTCAAG
>JBGCFY010000030.1:0-28830 GCA_045110315.1 Saprospiraceae bacterium | reverse complement strand
CGCCATACCATATCCCGTCGAGATCGTATTATGACGAAGACCATAAGTAGCAAAAAAAGCATTAAACTGTTTAACCGTTTCTGTTCGAATCGGTTCTGCTCCATTTACAGAGTGTAACCAAGAGCTTAAATCAATATTCGATAATTTAGCAACAGGAATCGTTAAACAAAGGTCATACGCAAAATTTGGTGCCGCACTTTGTGTCCCTTTGTATTTCGAGATAACCTGTAACCATTTGACTGGATTTTTAATAAAAACACTAGGCGGAAAAATGTAGGCGGGAAACATACAATAAAATGGATGCAGAATTCCGTAAATCAAACCCAAGTCATGAAAAATTGGTAACCAAGTCACCATGCGATCTTTATCCGTACTACTAAAACCCAACTTAAAATCTTGAACATTCGCCATGATATTACCATGAGAAATCATCACCCCTTTAGGATCTCCCGTAGAGCCAGAGGTATATTGTAGGAAAGCCAAAGTATCTGCTTCTATCTTTGGTAACCGTAAACGCCCCTTAATGGATTCCAATACTTTTTCATCATCGGTAATAAATACTGGAATATCTCCAAGGTAATCCTTCGCATTCTCCTGGTTGATTTTCGTTCGCTTCGCCGTTAAGACGATCTTAGGCCCAGCACTCTTGACAATTGATTTGATACGACCCGATAAACGATTCTTCCGAGGAGGATAAGCAGGAACCGCAATCACTCCTGCATAGAGACAGGCAAAAAAACTAACGATGAATTCAAGGCTAGAAGGATAAAGTAAAAGAGCACGTTCCCCTTTGAGATTTTGCTTTCTTAAGTGAATCGCAATTTTACGGGCTCGATTCCGTAGATCTTGATAGGATATACTGTTCGTTATGAGTTCGCCATCTTCTAAAAAGTTGAAGGCAATACGATTCGGGTTTTTGTTAGAAAAAAACTCTAATAATTCTAATAAATTATCTTTCATCTCAGTTTGATTTTGTGTAAGCTCGTTTTCTTATGGTCCCGGTAGAAAATTGAATTTTTAGTGAGGGAGGGCATAGAGCTCAAACTAGAGATTTATTAAAAGATAGAAAATAGCGAAATACTATCAATTTACTTAACAAAGCATAGTTAAAACTGGACAAAGTCTACTATTTCAGGGGCTACATAATAAGATCTTACTATTAAAAAAAACTACTAAACCTACTATGAATGGGTATACGTGTTTTTTGTTAAAAATACATTTTATGAGCGCCAAAACACCTTATAGAACTAGCTCATAAGCCACCTTTACAAGTAGTTCAGAAATAGAAGTGAACGCAAAGAAATTGATTGGAAAAGAGTCGCCAGTGCGATAGTAATCTTAGTACTTTTTAAGTAATTTTAGTCCAAATGCCAAAGCTTAAAGTTGTAGGTAACTTAGCATTTTGGGAAGTGATTATATCTTGTTGATCAAAGCAAAAGAATGAGTAAAAAGTTGTTTTAAGATACAATAGTAACTTGAGAATAGGCACATTTACTTTAGAAGGTCATTGCTCTTATAAACTGAGCTATTGAGGATAATAGCCATTTAAAGCTGCTCGAAGGGGAATTACACCTTTAAAAAATGCCAAGCTTTGGACCGTAAATAGTATACCGTAAAGCACAGCATGGCAATCCAGTAGAAAATTTCTGATGCCCAAGCCCAGACTAAACCACCATCCGTATATTCCACCACAATGTATATGTAACTCAAATACCCCACGGCACAGATCGCTTGCATTTTGAGACCAAAATAAGTCGCCCCCGTTCCGGCTAGCCCATTAAAGTAAACTCCGCCAACCGAGAAAAGACTTAAAATACCAAGTAAAACGTAGAAAATAGGACGTGCTTCGGTGATGATTGACATTTCTTCTGAACCGAGGATAGGATACAAAATATGCTCTGGAAAAAGAACAACGGGTAAAGTCAAGACCATCGTGGTCAACCAACAGACTTTGGCCGTTTTCCAAATCATAGGCAAAACAGCCATGCGTTTACGTTGACCGATTAAATTACTAACAATCGTATTTATGCCAGAGGCAAAGCCCCAACAAGGAATAGATAAAAAGAGATAAACCATTCTTACCAAATTGGTAATCGCTAAGGCGCGTCCCCCCAAATTCTCTACAATCCCAAAGAAAACAAACCAACTTCCCAAGCCAACGACTGCTTGTGCTACGATGGGCGCAGAAATGTTTAATTGCTGTTTAATTAGGGTAAGATCAATGTTCGGAATGCGATTGAGCCGATACTTTCGAAGTGGCGTATCAAAAATCATGTAAAGCACGAAAACGATAAAGGCAACCATTTCTGCAATCGTACTCGCAAGTCCTGCTCCCGCAATGCCCATCTCTGGAAAGCCCCAATGCCCAAAAATCAAGCTGTAATTCAAGGCAATATTGACAACAGCCAAAATTAAGGTATCCACTACAATAAAATAAGTTCTAGCTGTTCCAGTGTACAACGCGACAATGGCTACTCCGATATAACTGAAGAAAACACCGTAAGAACGGTAATCTAGGTAGGCTAAACTCTTGGTATAGATTGGGCTGCTTGGATCGACAAATTCCGAAAAAAACCACTGGCAACCAAAGGTCATGAATAAAAACATCACGATTGCCAAAGCAAATTCAAAATATACCATGGCATAAAAAGTGCGCCCCACTTCCTCTGACTTCCCCTCCCCAATTCTCCGTGCAATCATGATTTGTCCACCTTTGGAAAAACCAAAACCAATCGCCGCAATCACTAAGTAAAAAACTCCCACAAAGCCAATCGCCGCAAAATCTAACTCATCTAAGTGAAAAAGGAACACCCCATCACTCAACGCGATAATATTCTGAACCGCACTACCCAACATGATTGGAGTAGATATGTGAAGAATAGTTTTATATGAAGTGTTCATTCCCATTTATAGATAGAAAAGCTGTTTTAAAATTCAGGATAAAAGCAGGATAGCAATTTTATTTAATCAAATTTCTTTTACGCTGAAGCTAACATCATAACCAAGCTAAAAGAGAAAATTCAAACAAAGTATCGGTGCATATATTTAGAAGTTGTTTAAAATAATTCGAAAAGCAGTTGAAAAGAACTTTGCCTTCACGCGAGTAAACAGCGTTTTTTTATTCAAACTGAAGAATTGAATAAAATATCAATTCGCAATCCTTTTGGAGTTTTTAAACAACTTCCTAGAGTCCTAAAACATCTTCCAAGCAAAGGAAACAATATTAAGCAGGGAATCAAAATTATTTTGTAATAAGTTCAAATGATTTTATCCGCCATCTCAGCAGAACTAATCTCAACGTTCCGAACTTACTTTAAAATTCAAAGTTGTATTACCCAAAAGCTATTACTAGTCTATTTACCGCTTTTTGAGACCGATAATCGTAGCCAACGTAAACAAAACGGGCAAGTTAAAAATAAAAAGAACTACGACGGAATTGCTTTTCAAGCACTAAAACCACTTCTAAAACATCTTCAATGAAAAAAATAGAAAACTTTATCGCTACTGTTCTTTCTTTACGCTAAACTATGCTTAAATTAGAGCTACTAAATCTACCCTTTGATTCTTAAAATTCCATCAACTAACGATGCATTTGCTTTCAGCAATGAATCAGCCTTAACGATAGTTCTTCTTAGATTTCCCCTTCTAGACTGCTAGCAGTCAAATACCGTGATCTTATGGAAAGCTTTTTGCTGCTGATAACCTCGTTTCAATAAGTATATTGTAAATTAGTGCGAAATTTATATTCATTGGCTAAATCTTACCTATGCTTAATCAAAAGATTTATTTTTTCTCGCTAGCACTAATTTGTATTAGTCTGACAATCAGTCTAACAGCCTGCAAAAGCGATACAACAACAAAAGAAATTTCAAAAAATTCTATAATGAATAACCACAATACCATAAAACCGCCGCTAGCCAAAAAAGTCGACAAGGAGCTTAGTATTCACGGTGATACGAGAATTGATCCTTATTTTTGGATGAAACTGAGCGACGAACAAAAAAATGCAGAAAATCCTGATCAGCAAACCCAAGAAGTACTTTCCTATTTGAACGCAGAGAATGATTATACGGAAAAAGTACTCGCCCATACTGCTGATTTCCAAGAGAAGTTGTACGATGAAATCGTAGGGAGAATTAAACAAGATGATCAATCCGTCCCCTACAAAGATAATGGATATTACTATTTGACGCGCTACGAAGAAGGCAAAGAGTATCCCATCTATGCTCGTAAAAAAGAATCTTTAGACGCTCCAGAGGAGATCATGCTCAACGTAAACGATCTAGCTAAGGATTATAGCTACTACCAAGTAGCCGGAAGAAGTGTAAGTAGTAATAATGAAATTTTAGCCTACGGGGAAGATACACTTAGCCGTAGAATTTATAAGATTAAGTTTAAAAACTTAGTAACGGGAGAACATTTAAAGGATGAAATTCCTAATACTTCGGGAAGCTGCGTTTGGGCCAACGATAATCAACATGTTTTCTATACAGTTAAAGATGAAGCATTGCGGTCTTTCAAAATTTTCCGCCATCGCTTGGGAACGGCTGCTACTGACGACAAACTCATTTATCACGAAGCTGACGAAACTTTTTCTACTTTTTGTTACAAAACCAAATCCAAGAAGTTCCTAATCATTGGTTCTTTTGCTACGCTGACGCGAGAATATCAGATCCTTGACGCCAATAATCCTACCGGCGAATTTAAAATCTTTGAACCGCGTAATCGAGATTTAAAATTAGAATATGATATTAGCCACTACGGTGATAAATTTTATATCCGAACCAACTTAGAGGCACAAAATTTCCGATTGATGGAAACGCCCATCAACGCTACGAGTAGAGATAATTGGAAGGAAGTCCTTCCGCACCGCAAAGATGTATTATTAGAAGATATGGATATCTTTAATAACTTCTTAGTCTTGTCAGAGCGGAAAAATGGAATTACACAATTGCGCATTCGCCCTTGGGAAGGAGAAGAACATTATATTGATTTTGGAGAAGATGCTTACTTAGCCTATACTTCCGTAAATCCACAGTTTGACACTGATATTCTCCGCTTGGGTTACACCTCAATGACCGTTCCTAATTCTACCTACGATTACAATATGTCCAGCAAAAAAATGAATTTGTTGAAACAACAGGAAGTGATCGGAGATTTTGATTCTAATAATTATAAATCTGAAAGACTTTACGCAACGGGAAGAGATGGCACCAAAATTCCAATTAGTCTCGTTTACCGCAAAGGTTACCAAAAAGATGGGAAAAATCCACTACTGCTTTACGGATACGGTTCCTACGGAGCAAGCATGGATCCTTACTTTAGTTCGGTACGCTTGAGTTTGTTAGATCGTGGTTTTGCTTTCGCCATTGCACACATTCGTGGTGGAGAAGAAATGGGAAGACATTGGTACGAAGATGGCAAATTGCTGAACAAGAAAAATACATTCAACGATTTTATTGATTGTGGAGAATACCTTATCGAAGAAAAATATACCGGTAAAGGTCATTTATACGCCATGGGAGGTTCTGCTGGTGGTTTATTAATGGGCGCCGTTGTGAATATGCGCCCCGACTTGTGGAGTGGCATTATCGCTGCCGTTCCTTTTGTAGATGTAATTAGTACCATGTTGGATGAAACAATTCCGTTAACCACGGGAGAATTTGACGAATGGGGAAATCCCAAAGACAAGGCTTACTACGATTACATCAAAACTTATTCTCCTTACGATAACGTTACTAAAAAAGAATATCCTCCGATGTTAGTCACTACGGGACTACACGATTCTCAGGTTCAATATTGGGAGCCCGCGAAATGGGTCGCTAAGTTGAGAGATCTGAAAACGGATCAACATCCACTCTTACTACATACCAATATGGAAGCTGGACACGGTGGTGCTTCAGGAAGATTCCGCCGCTATAAAGAAACAGCTTTAGAATATGCTTTTTTCCTCGACTTAGCTGGAAAATTGGATAAGGAAGTAAAAAACTAACACTAGGCGAGTAAATCAAAGTATTAATTTTTCAAAATTGCTCAGCGGGTATTTAGTTTATCTAGGTACTCGCTGATTTTTTATCGCATAGCCCATTCATAGTGTACTAGCTCAATCCGCAAATACATTTTGATAAAATGCTACTAAACGACGGGCTTCTTTTTCCCAAGTATATTCTATCTTTGCTTTTTGACAATTCGTTTTTAGTGTTTGGTACAAATTTACATCTTGCAACAATTTTTGAATCGCAGCGCAAAGTGCTTCTTCACTCAAATCGTCAACTAGAATAGCAACTTCGTATTCCGCATTGATTTTTTGATACTCCGGAAAGTTCATATGGATAGCAGGAAGCTCCGCTTGAATGTAATCGAATGCTTTATTAGCCAAGGAATAATAATAATTCAAACCTTTATTTTCTAATAAATTCAAACCAATCGTTACTTCCGGTGTCAATCGTTTTAAATCTTCGGGCCGCACTCTTCCTAAAAATTCTACGCGATCTTCTATTTTCAAACTGCGCGTTAAAGCACGTAATTCCGTAGACAAATCTCCCTCCCCTGCCAAACGCAAAATTACATTTTCTAACGTCGGCAATACACGTAAAATTTCCGCAATTCCACGCCCATCATTCAAAGCACCTTGGTACAATAAAATAGCAGGATTCCTTGGCGTAATCTCCTTCACCTTCGTTGTGCTCCGAAAAGGTAAATTTCGAATAACCGTGAAAGAAGTCCCATATTTTTTCTTGAAAATTTCCGCCAAGCTTTCGCAAACGGTATAAGCATACGTCACTCGGGGAATAATCGCATCTGCCAAGTATTCCCAAATGCGTTGTTCTCGTTTTCGGTGCACCAACTCGGGTACTTCAGTGTAATATTCGTGCGCATCATAAACTAGTTTTTTTCTACTTATCTTACTGGCTAGAAATCCCGCTAATAGCGTATCTAAGTCAATTGCACAAATAAGGTCCGCACGTTTAAAAAGCAAAAATAAAAATAATCGTAAATTGTATTCGAGGTAAAAGAACTTTCCTCGTTGAAAAAAACAAGAGAATCTTTTCTGTTGAAAAGTCAATTGGGCTAAAGGAATAGAGTCTGGTAATTTACGCCCCACCAATAAAACATCGTAGCCCGCCGTCGTCAGACTCGTACAAATCCGAATCATACGTTGATCAAAGTTCAGGTCGTTTGTAACGGTACAAACTATGCGCTTTTTTCTATCCATATAAGTTTTTCCTCCAGTTGATCAACAATTCCTTCGTCGATTAAAAAGCTGACGGTCTTCAATACTTGCTCCGTCCGTTTAGGAGCAAAAGAAGCTACAATTTCGTCGATCGTAAGCGCTTCCTTAATAAGCATTTTTTTAATTTTTTCTTTAAACCGCTGGTATAACTCATCGGTCAATTCTACTTTGTTGCGCCCCAGACAAACATCACAAACACCACAAGTTCCCGCTTTCTCTTCTCCAAAATAACGGACTAATTGTTGGCTCCGACACTGAATATGTTCTGCGTAGTTAATGGCTGATCTAATTTTTTCTTGTTGCCGATTTTTCCGAAAATTATACATTTCTTGGTCAATCACAACGTCCTTATCCGCTAGGCGTTCTCTCAGAAAAACCAACTGTGGCTCGTCCTTATGCGGGCTAAAATCAATAATGCCACCTCTCCGTAAAATCAAGAGTTGATGATCTAATTCCGCAATGGATATTTTTAAAAATTTCGCTAAATTTCGCTCTCTAATATTAACGGGATAATTAAATGCACCTTGATAACTCCGTAAAATCGTCTTCAATAAAGTATCAAAAGCAGGGTTTTTTAACTGGAAATCGTAGAGTTCTTCTTTTGAGATGGCAATTCTTAAACTCGACGGAATAAAAACAGCATCAGTCATCGTCACCCATCCTGCTTGTTCTAATATCTTGAGGCAACTAAAAGTCTTTCGAGCTTTAAATCCAAATTTTTTTGTGAAGTCTACAATATCAAAATCAAAACTTTCTCCAATTCCCGATCCAGTTGCCAACTGCAAATAACTACCCAAAGCGCGATAGATTTGTCGAACTTCCTTCATCTCTGGAAAAGCTGTTTCAAAACCATGCTCCAAACTGCTCCGATCATTTTTGTTATACAATAATACCGCGTAAGCCTTTTGCTCATCTCGTCCGGCTCGACCCGCTTCTTGGAAATAAGCTTCCAAACTATCCGGTAAATCCATATGCACCACCACTCGCACATCCGATTTATCAATTCCCATTCCAAAAGCATTCGTAGCAACCATCACCCGCAATTGATTGTCGAGCCAAGCTTCTTGTTTATCCGATCGAGATAAGGTAGAAATTCCTGCGTGGTAAAAATCAGCAGAAATATTTTTACGTTGTAAGTAACTGGCTATTTCTTGGGTCCGACGCCGACTACGGACGTAAACGATCCCGCTCCCTTTTACTTTTTGTAGAATGTCTACCAGTTTGTTCAGCTTATCCTCTTCGGTCAAAACGACGTAAGCTAGATTATCGCGAACAAAACTTTTTTGAAAAATATTCCCTCCTGAAAATGCTAATTTCTCTTGAATATCTTTTACGACGTCGGTTGTTGCCGTTGCCGTTAAGGCCATCACGGGGACTTTCGGTAATAATTCTTTAATTTCTGGAATTTTCAAATAACTCGGTCGAAAATCATAACCCCATTGGGAAACACAATGCGCCTCGTCTACCGCGAGTAGATTCACTGGCATCCGTTTAATTCGTTCCCGTACAATATCGGTACAAAGTCTTTCTGGCGAGAGGTAAAGTAATTTAATTCCACCAAAAACAGCATTGTCCAAAATCCGGTCAATATCCTTGTAATGCATCCCCGCATAAATTGCCACTGCACTGATCCCCAGCGCTTGCAAACGAGCCACTTGGTCCTTCATCAAGGAAATCAGTGGAGACACGACAATACAAATCCCTTCTTGCAATAAAGCGGGTACTTGAAAACAAATAGACTTTCCGCCGCCGGTTGGTAACAGCGCGAGTGTATCTTTACCATCCAGTACCGATTGGATAATCTCTTGTTGCATCGGACGA
This sequence comes from Saprospiraceae bacterium, assembly GCA_045110315.1. GTDB lineage: Bacteria > Bacteroidota > Bacteroidia > Chitinophagales > Saprospiraceae > CALFBG01. The sequence continues at coordinate 19,775 of JBGCFY010000030.1, read as the reverse complement.
AATTCGTCGTAGCTCCAATACTGCTTTAGTATTTCTTTTGGTGTTTGAATAGTTTGTTTTTTTAAGTCTTCGATTTAAATTGAGCGACTATAAGTACTAAGACAATTTAATGGCAAGTGAATTAATTTGTCTTAGTACTTACGCTGCCATAAATAATCGTTTTAAAGCTTTTCAAAGCTCTTTTTTTTTGTAAAAAAAGCACTTAAAACTAAGATAGGATTTGGCAAGACCAAATCCTATCTTAAGAGAGAAAGATTTAAAATAAATTCAACCCAAGCTTATAAACAAGTTAGAACGTCGGGCAACCCGATCTTCCACGCGAACGATTTCTACTGCCAACTAAACCGTTATCTAAAAAGTTGTAGGAAATCGTTAATCCTCCCATGAAATACCAGTCGTCGTCTCCAGCATCTCCCCGCAAATCTCCAGCTCTTTTGACTTCTTCCGTCCGATTACTCAAAGCTGCCGCGACTTCTCCTTTTGTTTCCAATAAAGTACCAGCATCGGGGTAAGTCCCACTAACATCGTCTAAATAATCCGTGAAGGTTTTTCTAACACCGATTTCAAGACCGATATTCCATGCGTCATTTAAAGCATATTTTAGCCCAAAGCCCACTGGCAAAGAAAATTCAGTTAATTTATAAGGTTTCTTTTCAGGATATTCGGGTAAGCCCTGTCCTTCCGTACCAAGTGGTTGTAAGTCATACCATTCTCCTTCTAGTTCTGCTTGTGGTTTGAAATTCACCAATGCAATTCCTCCAAAAATATAAGGGGAAAAAACACGCTCTAAGTTATAAGGCTGATAGCCTAAAATATTAAATTCTACGTGCAACCCTACTTCGAAGAGATTAGACCTGAAGCTCAAATTTCTGGCTTTCCGTCCGTTGTCGTCTGACTTCGAATCGTCTCCCGAAATTTTACCGTAATTGGCATTGATCTTTGTAGCAAAGTAATTATTGATATTGTAGCGAAGAAAACCGCCAAAAGAAGCGTGCGTATTGCCAAAACTACCCCGTAACGAAGCTGGCGCTAAGTCTCCTTGGTAATTAGAAACTCCACCCATTATTCCAACTTCGAAATGCTGGGCTGTCGCAAAAAAAGGCAAGCAACAAATAAAGAAGCCTAATATTTTTTTCATGGTTATAGATTGATTTTGAAAAGACAATTGTATAAAATGCTGTGCTGTCCCTTTATTTGGGTAAGCTGAATCTAGCATAAAAATTAGGTAACAATTACTTATGTTACCTTATCCTTGACTTTGATCTCTTTAAAAAGTAACAACTATAGTGCTAAACAAACTGATTTCGCGAAATAAATAACAAATTTGCTGCAAAGCTATAAGATTGTTCGTTAATATGACGAAGAAAACAAGGTAAAATTAAATATTATTAAACCTTTTTCTAAAACGTAAGCCCAACAGATATAGTGTGCTAAGAATGTGTAAACCTTTTCCAAGCAAAAATTCTAATCGGTTCTCATTTAACGACTTTTTAACTCTTTTTTTATAATAAATTGGGTAACCACTAAATATTGACATTTTAGCTTACTCACTTCAACAACAAAGATAAAAAGTCAGTACAAAAGCAAATAAATACTAATTGAGATACGTTTTCTTTCCCTCAAGTGGATTTTTTAAACAAAAAAATGTTATTTATTTGCTAAAGCTGTATTGAGATAAGTATTTTTTATATAGCATTTCGTATCTAGTACGCAAAATAGTGTCGTGTGTTCAAAAGCCGGCATTTTTTTACTAAAAAGTTGTTTAAAATAGCATTCTCAAACGTTGAAATTGGGAATCCAAATCCTAAAGTTTATTATAAAATTAAAAACACAACAATGAAGTTTAAATTCTTTTTATTACTTGCACTTTGCTTCGGTTTTCAAGCTGATCGCACTTTCGCACAGGAAAAAGCACCTGAAAATTGGTTTAATCTTGATCCTGCTACGAGTAATGTCAATGGTGTTAGCACCGACAAAACCTATAATTCCTTGCTGAAAGGTAAAAATTCTCAACCCGTAATCGTAGCAGTTCTTGATTCTGGGGTAGATTATGAACACGAAGATCTCAAAAGTATTATGTGGGTTAATCCCGGAGAAATTGCGGGAAATGGTATTGATGATGATAAAAATGGTTATGTAGATGATGTCCACGGTTGGAATTTCATCGGCGGTAAAGATGGGAAAAATGTCGATCACGATACTTATGAAATTACTCGACTATACGCTAAGTATAGCAAAGAGTTTAAAGACGTAAAAGAAGAGGATTTGTCAAGAAAGCAAAAGAAACGCTACCAAAAATATTTAAAGATTAAAGAGGCTTACGAAGAAAAGAAAAAAGGAATCGAAAAAGAAGCTCCAATGGTTTTGATGTTACAAGGTGGCATTGATAAGCTTACAAAGCATTTCAACAAAAAAGATTTCTCTTTGGAGGATTTAAATTCGCTTGACACAAAAGATCAGGATGTTCAACAAGCCGCAACAATGTTGAAGGCTATTTTGGCACAAGGTTTATCCGTTAAAGACTTAACTGGATATTTGAACTACATTTCTAGCAGTTTGGATTATGGCTATAATCCTGATTTTAACCCGCGGAACATCGTTGGGGATAATTACGAAGATAGTTCAGAAAAGTATTATGGTAATAATGACGTCAGAGGACCAGACTCAGAACACGGAACACACGTAGCAGGAATTATTGCGGCTTCTCGTGGTAATGATATGGGAATGGACGGTGTTGCGAATAATGTACGTATTATGTCTGTCCGAACCGTTCCTAATGGTGACGAAAGAGATAAAGATGTTGCCAACGCAATTATTTATGCCGTAGATAATGGTGCGAAGATTATTAACATGAGTTTTGGAAAAGCATACGGTACGGATAAAAGAGCGGTAGATAAGGCCGTAAAGTATGCAAAGAAAAAAGACGTTTTACTCATCCATAGTTCTGGTAACGATGGTATTGATAGAGACGAAACCAAAAGTTTCCCCCACGATACTTACGAAAAGCGTTGTTGGTTTTGTCCAAAGCAAGCTAAGAATTGGTTGGAAGTCGGTGCTAGCTCTTGGAAAGGTGGCGAAAACTTAGCGGCTGAGTTTTCTAACTACGGAAAAGAGAACGTTGACGTATTTGCACCAGGCGTAGATATCTATTCTACCGTTCCAGATGGTAAATATAAAGATAACAGTGGTACAAGTATGGCTTCGCCGGTTGTTAGTGGTATTGCTGCCATTTTGCGTTCTTACTATCCTAAGTTAAGTGCAAAGCAAGTCAAAGAGGCAATCATGAAGTCTTGCGAGCCAATGAGTCAGGAAGTTATTGTTCCTGGAAGCCAGACCGACAAAAAGCCATTTAAAGCATTATCCGTTTCGGGTGGCGTAGTGAATTTGTACAAAGCAGTACAAATTGCTAGTCAAATGAAAGGGAAGAAAAAGGTTAAAAAACCGAATATTGTAATGCCTTAAGAGTGAACTTATGCAGATTTAAAATCTGTTACTAAAAAATCCCGAATACGCGTAATGTATATTCGGGATTTTTTTCTGCTACTTTCGCTACTGTTGAGTCGTTTAGAGCGAGGTTTGTAAAGGAGCTAATTTCGCTTTCGCTAAAAAATAGTACTTTTCGTCTTAGCGAATAATTACTTTTTCAATGAGTGCTTCACCAATGGCTTCGTTGAGGATCTTAATAATTTTTTCCTTGCCATAGCTAAGTTCTTGCCGCAAAGGAGAAGAATCTAACTCAATGAATAGTTTATTTTGCCGCAAGGCAATATCTAGCGTGTGCTTAGCAACCGACGCTCCCATCAACTCCGCCCACATCTCTTTGATTTTGACCTGATTAATTTTAGACTTGAAACGTTTTCTGTTTGCCCATTCTTTAAGTATATCCCCTATTATCTGATCGTTGTGTCGTTTCATTATATGTATAATATGTATAGTGGCTGGTGCGCCTTGAATTGTATTTGAAAAGTTAGCTTGAAAAAGCCTATTAATAAGTTTTTTAAATGATATTGTTTTAAAATGAGGTTAGCAATCGAAGGTAAAAGCTTGTAAGTCAGGACGAAGCTCTTTTGCATCCCATCCGCAAGCCGTAAATTCTATTCAGAATTTATGCAACCATAGCTGCGGTGACGAGAAATAAGGGGAAGTACTGGATCGCAATGCTTTACCTGTAGTATTAAGATCTATTTTTAACAACTTCAATAAAAAATTCCGTTACTGAATCGCTTTTACGGCACCTTCTTCGATGTAAAATTTGCGACAAGCAATATCAAATTGCGCCACGATTTCTTCTAACCTATTCTCGTCCGTATCGGTAATAAAAACTTGCCCAAAATCGTGATCTGCGAGCAAAGCCATCAAAGCGCGTACGCGTAGATGATCTAATTTATCAAAAATATCATCTAATAATAGAATCGGTTGCACATTTTTTTGCTTTTGCATCAATTCGTACTGTGCTAACTTGAGTGCCAAGACAAAAGATTTCATTTGTCCTTGCGAAGCAAACTGTTTCAAAGCGAAGTCATTGATTCGAAAACGCAAATCATCTTTGTGAATCCCCGTCGTCGTTCGTTGTAAGATACGATCTTTTTCCGCACTTTCCTCCAATAAATCCTTAAAGTCTGTCTCCGTTAATTTAGATTGATAAGTACATGTCACTTTCTCTCGATCTTTCGCAATCATCCCGTAATAGCGATTGAAGATGGGCGAAAACATTTCTGCGAAAGCAGTTCGACGCTCATGAATATATTTTGCGGGGGCTTGTAATTGTTCGTTATAGCTTAGAATAAGGCTCGTATTGAATTGTCGCGTCTGTGCGAATTGCTTCAACGCCGCATTCCGTTGCTTCAAAATTTTATTGTACTGCATCAGTTGCGTCAGATAGCTTTGGTCCAATTGACACAAAGTATTATCGACAAAACGGCGACGCACTTCACTTCCTTCGTTCACCAGCGAAGTGTCGTCCGGCACGATGATCACTACGGGAAATCGTCCAATGTGATCAATCAATTTGAGATACGGTACGTCATTCCTGCTGAGTTCTTTTTGCTTTCCCGGAATGACCTTGGCAACGACTTTTTCTATTTTGCTTTTCCGAATAAAATGACCTTCTACTCGAAAAAAACTTTCTTGATGGCGAACGATGTTACGATCACTCGCAATAAAGTTGCTCTTACTCATGCAGAGATAATAAATCGCATCCAGCAAATTGGTCTTCCCCATGCCATTCAACCCTACAAAATAGTTGAGCCCTACTACAAAGTCCAAAGTCAGACTTTCGTAGTTTTTGAAGTTTACCAATTTAAGCTTTTCGAGCTGCATTTTCATGTAAGCGCAGATTTAAACGAGGAAGTTGTTTTACGTTCAAAGTTCGCAAAGATAAAAATATCTCGTTCTTCTAGCAAATTGTCTTTCCGGTCAGAGATAAACTAAGATACTACTGCTCTCTATTAAATAAGCAGCTACCTTCTCCTCTTCGGCTTTTCCTTTAAATTCGCCAGAATCGCAGCTTCATTCATTTCCTCCCGCAGCTGTGAATCCCTTTTCAGTCGATTACTAATTGTTTTATCCGTTCCCTTATAATTGTAGAGTACTAAAAGATAAGTACCTCTTAAAGGACGTCCATAGCGCTTTTTATATTCCAGTAATTTAGCTTTATACTTTCTTTCCACGTAAGCTTCTAATGGATCTTCTTTGGCTTTGGTTGCCTCTGCTGCTGCTGGATAGCTAAAGTCGCTACTAACATTTGGCGCGTTCGGCGTAATCGAAAATAAATAGGTCGGTGCTTTACGATTGTTCGTGTTCATTCGCAAATGGTAGGTTTGCCCTTTTACCTCTACCGTGATATGCTCTTTTTTATCCACGGCCATTCCTCCTCCTCCCAAGCCACCTCTGTGAATACCCGCTAAAAGGGTCAGGTCTTTTTGATTTAAGAGGTATTGCGCATTTCGTTTCAAGGTATCCTTTCCTCTCCTAGCTGCATTTTTAAGCAAGTTGATGACTTCCAACATAGTTACTTCTGTTACGGGCGTATCTGCTGTACCCGCAAAGTAATCTTTAGATTTACGGACCGCTAAGTTTGTGGCAATAGCTCTCCGCTCCTTCTTCTTCTGTTTCCCTTTCTTAGTTGCGCGGGGCTGACTCAACTTTACGCCTTGCTCCTTTTGTCGAAAGTCCTCCTCAAAAGTATCATCGTCTACTTTTTGAGCAACTTGTTTAGATTGATCTGCTATTTGTTGAATGCCTCTTAAATTGGTGAGTTGTTGACTTTGATTGAGCGTTGCTTGCAATTTTCTTTGAGCGACAGCTGCAGGTCGGTTATCCAAAAACTCAGCGCTCGCTTGATTTATCTTAGCACTCGTAGTGGGATTATCTGCATTCGATTTTGGTAGTTTACCTTTCGATGCTTTCGTGTTCTCTTTCATCTGACAACCATTTTATGTTTTTTGAGTCTACACTTTAGTAAAAATAGTAGCAATAGTAGCTTGGTGTTAATGAAGTTGTTTTAAAATGATGTTAGCAACCGAAAGTAAAGGCTTGTAAATCAGGACGAAGCTCTTTTCGAGTTTCGCAGCCGTAGCTGCGGTGACGAGAGAAAGCTGAAGTACTGGGTTGCAATGCTCAAGCTGGAGGTATTAAGATCTATTTTTAAACAACTTCTATATTAAAATCTCAACCACATTGAGAAGAAGAGCGTAAGTGGAGCGAAAACGAAAAAATGTATTTAATAAACTAAAAAGAATTTTACAGCTAAAAAATACTAAACCCTTTCAATATATTAAAATAAATACATATTTGTTAATGTTGTTTTTAGTAATAGGTTTTCAGTAGTCATAAAATAGACAAAATCTTTTATTTTTTCCTGCTTTCATTTCTTGGATACTAAGAATTGTCCCAAAAGCGAAAATTTTAAAGCAATTTTAGGCGAAACTCCTTGGTTCTCCCTTTTGAATAATAAGAATTAAGCCGTATCTTTAACCAATATATTATACACCATACGCGAGAATTAGCGATCAAAAACAACGATATAGATGACGCAAGTAGTTAAATCTAAAAAACCTAGAGCTAAAAAAGCTAAAGGTCCTGCATTTTCTAAAGAGACTTATTTACAGTGGTACGAAGTCATGCTCCGCATTAGAAGATTTGAAGAGCGAACTTTAATGATGTACGGTCAACAAAAAATCCGTGGATTTTGTCACGTTTATATTGGTCAAGAAGCCATTGCCGCCGGTTTAGTTTCTGCCATTCGACCGGAAGATGCGATCGCAACGGCTTATCGCCAACACGGGATTGCGCTTTCTAGAGGTATTTCCTCGAAAGAATGCATGGCCGAGTTGTTCGGAAAAAAGACAGGAGTTGTCAACGGGAAGGGAGGCTCAATGCACTTCTTTTCAAAAGAAAAAAGATTTTTTGGTGGTAACGGTATCGTAGGTGCTCAAATCCCAATCGGTACAGGAATCGCTTTTGCAGAGAAATATAAAGGAACCGATAATCTTTGTGTAACCATGTTCGGTGACGGTGCCGCTCGCCAAGGTGCTTTGTTCGAGTCGTTCAACATGGCTATGACTTGGAAACTGCCCGTACTTTATATTTGTGAAAACAATGGCTACGCAATGGGTACTTCGGTCAGTCGTACGAGTAACGTACCTGATATTTATAAAATTGGTCTTGCTTTTGATATGCCTAGCGAAGCAGTAGATGGTATGAATCCAGAAGCGGTACACGAAGCATTAGCGAAAGCGGCTAAGCATATCCGCGACGGAAACGGACCTTATTTCTTAGAAATTAAAACTTATCGGTACAAAGGTCACTCTGTTTCTGATCCAGGTAAATACCGATCTAAAGAAGAATTAAAAGAATACAAAGATCTCGATCCGATTAAAGTCGTCGAAAATAAAATACTCAAGGATAAAATTGCGAGCGAAGCAGAAATTAAAGCCATTAAAGATTTAATTAAGACTGAAATTGATGAGGCTATTGAATTCGCGGAAAACTCCGATTTCCCAGATCCATCAGAATTATACACGGATAACTATGTACAGAAAGATTATCCCTTCTTGACGTAAATACAAAGACAAACTTATTGTCACCATTAAATAGTCTTGGTGTTTAATACCAATTCCAATAAAGTTTTTCTTTACTAGAGCGGATTTAACAAAAGTTAAATCCGCTCTCCTATTTTTAGCGCAAAACACCTAAAATTGTTGCCTTAAAAAGACTATCGTTGCACAAAAATCAACTATCTATCATGTTTTTTGGGCAAAACCAGCAATTATTTGAAAGTTTATGTATTTTTGCGTGGATTTTTTAAACTAAATCAAGAAGTAGCGTAAAATTAACTTCTGATTATCCTAGAACCAATTTCTAATTATTTGATTAAATATGGCAAGAAGACGTAGTACTAGTAAAAAAGATGAAACTTTAGTTGACGTAGTAGAAGTAAAAGACAACGCACAAGATTTCATGGAGAAAAACCAGAATACCATCTTTGGTGTATTGGTGGCTCTAGTTTTGGTCGTTGGCGGTGTTTTCGCTTACAACAATTTTTATAAAGCTCCACGACAAAAAGAAGCAGTGGCGCAAATGTACCAAGCTCAAGTTCAGTTCGAAAGAGATTCTTTCGCACTAGCTTTAGAGAACCCCGGTGGTGGTTATGGTGGATTTTTAGATATTATTGACAACTACAGTGGAACGGATGCTGCTAATTTAGCACAATATTATGCCGGAATTTGCTATTTGAACCTTGGGAACTTTGATGTTGCTACCGCTTATTTGGAGGATTTCTCTCCTGCCGGTGAAGTTTTACCCGCTATGAAATCTGGTGCTTTAGGAGATGCTTACTCTGAATTAGACAACTTATCGAAAGCGGAAGGCTTGTACAAAAAAGCAGCCGCGGCAAGTCCTAATGAGTTTACTAGCGCTTACTATTTACAAAAACTAGGTTTGCTTTACGAAAAGCAGCAAAATTTTGACGCTTCGTTGGCAACATTCCAGCAAATTAAAGATAAATATCCAACGTCACCCGTTGGTCGAGATATTGAAAAGTACATCGCTCGTGTGAGTTCTAAAAAATAGCAGCGATAAAAATATTACATTTTTTCTAAAAAAGGCAAGATAATTTTATCTTGCCTTTTTTTGTATCAACGCCTTCCCAAACCACGGAAATCAGATACAAAACGTACCCTAAAAACAGTTATTATCATGTCCAGTGAATTGAAAAACCTATCCAGTTATAAGGAGGAAGACCTACCTTCCGCCGCAAAAATGCACTTTGGTATCGTCGTTGCCGATTGGAACGAAAAAATTACCCACGCCCTTTACGAAGGTTGCTACCAAACCCTACTTAAGCACGGTGCAATTGCTGAAAATATCCACGTTCATCAAGTACCTGGAGCATTCGAACTCCCCATTGGTGCTAAATTACTGGCTAGAAAACACAAAACGGATGCAATCGTTTGCTTAGGTTGTGTAATTAAAGGCGAAACTAGCCACAACGAATATATTAATAACGCCGTTGCCATCGGCATTACCCAACTCAGCCTAGCAGCAAGTTTACCCGTTATTTTTGGTCTCTTAACCCCCAACGACGAACAACAAGCACTCGATCGAGCCGGAGGCAAATATGGTAATAAAGGCGTAGAAGCTGCCGTCACTGCTATCCGCATGGCAGATATGAAAAAAGATCGGGGAGCAACAACGAGTGGCATTGGTTTTTAATCAAAGCTGTTTGAATTTAAAATAGCTACTAAGGATATCATTATGAAGATTAAAGTAATTGATACAGGTTTGTTTAAATTAGATGGCGGTGCCATGTTTGGGGTCGTTCCCAAAACAATGTGGCAAAAACTTAATCCGCCCGACGAGAATAATCTTTGTACTTGGGCCATGCGTTGCCTACTCATAGAAAGTGGAGACCGAAAGATTCTCGTAGATACTGGAATTGGTCTCAAACAAGACGAAAAATTTAGAAGCCATTTTGAACCTCACGGAGAAGATGACCTCTTTTCTTCGTTGGCCAAACACGGTCTTACACCAGCAGCAATTACAGATGTCTTTTTGACGCATTTGCATTTTGATCATTGTGGTGGCGCTGTTCATTACAATGAAGAAAGAGAACTCGTAGCTAGTTTCCCAAACGCAACTTACTGGACCAATCAAAAACATTACGATTGGGCTTTGCAACCAAATCCAAGAGAAAAAGCTTCCTTTTTAAAAGAAAATTTTGTTCCCCTCGCAGATGCGGGAAAGCTACAATTTATTGATAGTTCAACGGATCTCATTGATTGGATTGAAGGCATTCAAATCCAACTCGTTTATGGTCATACCGAAGCGATGATGATGTTGATTATTCCCATGGACAATGGGAAGAAATTGGTTTATTGTGCAGATTTGATTCCTTCGTCTTTTCATATCGGTTTGCCTTACGTCATGAGTTACGACTTGCGTCCCTTAGTTACTATGAAAGAAAAAGAACGCTTATTGGAAGCTGCCGTTGCAAACGATTATTATTTATTTTTTGAACACGACCCTTTGCATGAATGTGCGACCGTTTATAAGACAGATCGTGGTAGAATTCGCCTAAAAGCTTATCATAGTTTAGCACAGCTGCAAGCTCCAAATTAATTTTGAACGATGCAGACACAAATCGTAGCCGCCATTCCTAGCGATCATTTTAGATTGAGTGAAATTGCCTTTGCGGCAAAAGCCTATTGGGCTTATCCTCCAGAGTTATTAGAACAGTGGAAACCTAATTTAACCATCGCTCCAGCTTACATACGCCAAAATCAGCTTTTTAAAGTGATCAATGCGGAGACTCAAATTTTGGGTTTTGTTGCCCTTGAGAAAGCGACACCCAACTTACACCTCGAACATTGCTGGGTAGATCCAACTTACATTGGTCAAGGCTTAGGACGAGCATTGCTGACTAAAGTATTTGAGGTTGCCAGCGCACAAAGCGCACTCAAAGTTACGGTAGTTTCTGATCCTTATGCGACAACTTTTTACGAGAAATTTGGTTTTATTAAGACTGGAGAAATTGAGAGCACACCTAAAGGTAGGTTCTTACCTGAAATGGAAAAAATTTTGTAGTAAATCAGCGCTGGAATAATTCAAGTAGACTATGTATAAAAACTTAAACGATACCCTTACCGCACAGCAAATTCAACTGGTAGCCGTTTCTAAGACGAAACCCAACGAGGCTATTTTATCTCTTTATGAACAAGGTCAACGTCACTTTGGAGAAAACCGCGTACAAGAATTATTGGAAAAACAAGAGCAATTACCCAAAGATATCCACTGGCATTTTATTGGTCACCTCCAAACGAACAAAGTAAAATATATCGCTTCGTTTATCCATTTGATTCATTCTGTTGATAGTGTAAAAATTTTAAAAGAAATTCAAAAGCAGGCTAAGTCAAATGACCGTGTCATTGATGTGCTATTGCAAATTAAGATTGCCGAAGAAGATACAAAATATGGATTTGACGAAACCACTATCCTTGATTTCCTAACGACTGATTGGTCCAACCGCTATCCTAACGTGCACATCGTCGGTTTGATGGGCATGGGCACCTTTTCGAACGATCCTAAACAAACGCGAAAAGAGTTTCAAACCTTGAAAAAATTGTTTGACCGCATTAAGAAAGATCACTTTGCGACGGTCGAAAGTTTCCGCGAACGCTCCATGGGGATGTCGGGAGATTATACCATTGCCGCAGAAGAAGGTAGCACGATGGTAAGAATTGGTAGTTTATTATTTGGGCAACGTTAAACGATCTTACCTAAGGCTAATCTAATTCACCGAAATAAAAAGCTTTTTCAACTCCTCCTCTGCTCCAATCGACCGACCTTGGTAAGTTTGCTGCGCCAAGGAATCTTCTATCATTGCTGCCGTTTGTCTATTTACTTCTTTAGTCTGCTGAGCGTAAAAATGCTCTTCGTAAGCTGCTTGAGTTTTGGTTTGGTAAAAAGTAAAGCCCAGCAGCAATGCCATAAAAGCTACAGCTACTTTCCACGTTGGTATGGGGTGATAAAAAACGGCACGTAATTTCTCCGCCCACGCAACTGACGCTTTCTGCCCACGCAGTCGACGTTGCAAATGAGCTTTAATCGCAGGATCAGGAAATTCAGTTTTGGCTTGAGCTCGAAATGTTTGCTGCGTTTCCAAAAGCAATTTCCTAAAAATACGATATTGCTCAATGGAGAGTTGCGAAGCCACCCAAGTCTGTTCCGTTGCTGATAAATCTTGGAACTCTTTTTCCAATAAAAGCTGCTCTAGTGCAGGATCTAAATTTTCAGGTAATTTTTTCATTTGAATTTATTTTATTATTTCGCAACTCTCTTAGGATTAAATACTTCTAATTCCAAGGCTAATTTTTTCAAACCGTAATACAAGCGAGACTTGACTGTTCCTTCGGGACAAGCTACTATTTCACTAATTTCTTTAATGGATAATTCCTCTTGGTAACGCAGTACTAGGCAAGTCTTGTGCGCACCATCTAAGCGATCAATTGCTTTTCCCAATGCTATGCTAAACAAGTTTTGATCGAGCGTTTCTGGTAATTTCAGCTCGTGCCAATGTTTTGCTGACAGCGTATGTTCTGAAATCCATTTTTCCGTATTTTGCTGCAATCGCTCTAGTCGTCGGTATTCATTTTTACACATATTTCTTGCTAAAGTAAAAAACCAAGTTGTAAAATTTCGTCGTGGATCAAAAGTTTCTTTTTTTTCAATCAACTTCAAGAATAACTCCTGCAACATATCATTTGCTTGGTTCTCCTTTCCGTGCATCATCCGACGAAAAAAGCCAAACATCCGTTTTGCGTAGCGCTCGTACAACTCGTTGAATGCCCCTTCTTCTCCGCTCTGAAGAGCGAGTACTAGTTGTTCATCCGACTGTGATTGATATGATGGTTTTCTAAACAAAAGTGATGATCGTTTTAAAAAATTGACGCTACTTTTTCCTCCATTCCACCTCGCTTCGCTACGGCCTTAATGAGTTTTTTCAGTGACTTTGCCGCAGGGTTCCCTTTCGACTTATAGTGTTTATACAACATCACCAAAGCGGGTAGATAATTATTATTGAGTCGCACTAATTGACTTTCTGACTTATCTTTATACAGGCTTACTTTCAAGTGATCCAATAAAAAACCATGTTCTAGGTGCTCTTGCAAAACAGCGATATTATTGAACGGTTCCTTGCTGTACTGAAAAGCTAATCCTACTAAATACAATTCATCTTCCAGCCGATTAATAATCGAAGGACCACAACCTACCCCCAAATATACTGGGCGATTATTATGCGCTGCAAGGTGCGGCACCAAAGCTACGGTAAATGCCACAAAGTCTGCTCGCGACACGTCCCCAGAAAAGTCTTTCAAAGGAGGAATATTTAATTCTTTGAAGATCTTTTTGCGGTAAGCAGACCAAAGTAACATATTCAAGTTGAGTACCTTTACATTGGTCTGAACCTCTTTCACCTCTTGCAACATCCAAGCAGGATAAGTATCAAAATCACCATACGTTAAAAGAATCGCATGATCTTCTACCGACATTAGTTGATTATAATTCCAAGTCATTGCTCCCGGAGAATATTCTCCAGACTCGTATAGTTTTTGGTTGAAAAACTTTTTCTTTACCAGATTCCTATTCCTTTCATATTTAGAAACCATACTGTCATATATTTCTGATCGATTTGGATCAATCTGATATGCTTTTTCTAAATGATGATAATAACTAGGATCGGTTGCGTGATTCCAATAGGCGATTCGATGATATTCAAAAGTATTCGGAACTTTCTGCGCTGCTTGCTTCACAATTTCATCTAAATCGTAGGGTTTATCTTTACCCGTTGTTGAGATATTTGCCATTCGACAAGCCGCATAATAATTCTCCCAAGCAACTGCTTTTTCCCTTTTTTCAGTAAGTTTCGTTTTCCAAAGTTTCGCTTGTGTATGGTAATATTCAATTGGAAAATATTGTTGTACAATTGAAACAATTTTCTCCGCTTCTTGGGCAGCACCACCAAACGTTATTCCCAGTAAAAAAAATAAACTCAAAAGGTAAGATTTCATTTTCTATATTTTTAGTTGAACAATAAACTTTTCGCTAGAAACTAAAAAAGGCTGCTCGATAAGTACCGTAATTGCCTTTTTAAGCCAATGAACATCTAGACTTACACCACAAAATTTATTCGGTTCAATTTTTACGTAAAAATATTTTTAGGATAAAAAAAGGAAAGATCATGCTATTCAAATCAATAATTTTCCGCCTCAGATCAAAACAAAAAAAAGTCTTGCACCTAGAGGTGTAAGACTTTTCTCTTTAGATTTTAAAATAAGAAGTTGTTTTAAAATAGATTAGCAATTCTTTTGGCATATTTGCCCTGCACGCTATTTCCAATCCGTTACTTTATCTCTTAATGAATTTCTTAGTTACGCGCTCATTTCCTAACTGAATCTGGCAAAAATAAATTCCTTTTGCTAAATGACCAATGGCTACAGAATGATGACTGGTAGAAAATGTTCCCGTCGCAACTTGTTGTCCCACGGCATTACTAATCTGATAAACAGCGGCAGTACTTCCTTGCTTCTCTAAGCTAATCCAGATATTCGTACTTGCAGGATTAGGGAAAATAGACGCCGAAACAATTGCTTGTGGCGTAACGGTAGAAACAGAACCATCGGTAAATAAATTAGTAATATAAGCTCCTAATCCACCACGTTTATTCCCCACGATAATATCGTATTGATTATCTCCATTCAAATCTGCAATCGCCATATGTGTACCGACGCCTTCTCTGATTTGCCCAAAGTTTGAAGTGACTAAATTGAACGCACCATCTAAGTTACCATCAATATTATCGTACTGCTGAATTTTACCATTGCGACTAGCTGAGAACAATTGGTATGCTCCCATAAAGTCTACCAATACAGGAGAACTATAACTTTTACCCGAGCCATTATTGGTTAAGAGTTGACCAAAACATTTGTCGTTTGGAGCAGTTGTATCATCTGAAATAAAATCAGGATTGTTGCTACTACCTACATTTTGAAAATAAGTCAAACTACTGCAAGCTTCTCCATTTGTATCATTATTACCAACTAACTCCCCTACCACGATATCGGCAAGTCCATCCCGATTTACATCGACGATGTAAGGAACGCTTTTTTGTCCAATATTAATATCTTTATAATTTGCTACAATGCTTCCAAAGGAAAGTGGATTACCCGCTCCGGCCGTATTTTCAACAAAGTATAAAGAACCGTATTCTTCTCCTACTAATAAATCCAAGTCTCCGTCATTATCTAAGTCACCAAAATTAGGGGCAAAATCCCAAGACAAGTTTCCAAATTGACTGAAATTCAAATAGTCATCATCTACTAAGTCAAATTTTGGTGCCGTCGGTGTTCCTACGTTTTCAAATAAAAATAAACGAGGATCAAATAAACCACCAACTTGATAATACCCAAAAGTTCCAACGACCAAATCCAGTAAGCCATCCGCATTATAATCGACGAAAGTAGGATGACTTCCCGAGCCTAAATCCACCATTTCATCTACCATAAAATCCTTTCGCTCCAATTCAAAAAGAACATTATCGTCAGTACCTACATTTTTATAGTACCACGCTACTTCGTAATCTATTGCACTACCATCGTCATTGGGCGAAGCAATTAAATCTTTCTTACCATCATTATTAACATCCAAGTAGAAACCTGCCACAAAATCTACAATCACGATTGGTGTATTATAACTTGGGAAACTTGCATCTTGTTCTGTCACGTAGGCATTTTCGTTATCGCCCGTATTTTTTAAATAATTCAACCGCAAAGAAGAAATATCACCAAGTAAAATTTCCTTATCGCCATCACCATCCTGATCAAAACTCATCACGGTTGATCCAGCGTGACGATATTCTACGGGATTATGCAAACCTAATGCACAATCGTTAGCGTTATCACTTAAAACTAAATCTTCGGAGGTTTTCAATTCAAAAAACTTTCCCCAGCAATCATCTGCTCTTCTAAATTTTAAGCTATCTAAACCAAAGCCTTTTTCAACAGATTCATTTTTAAACCAATACAAATAGCCTCCACTTTCACTAAAAGTTAAGATATCCAAATCTCCGTCACCATCAACATCATCAACCGCAGGAATATCTTCTGCACTAACGTAAAGTTGGGTGAAATTACCGTTTAAGGAAGGGACTGGAATCACATTATTCGGCGTTTCGTAGAAGTTAAATTGTTCGAAACTAAGGACATTATCCGCTGTAAAAAATCCTTTGTAGACATAGAATCCTTGTACAACTCCACCATTAGCACGGGCACTCGTAAAAATATCTACGGCACCATCCTGATCAAAATCTCTCAGTAAAGCCCAATGACCTAAACTGGGGAAATTCAGTGCATATTCTGGAGCAAAAGTATAATTGGTTTGATTGGGTATATTAAGATTTAAAAAACTCAAACTCACGTCTCCGGAGCGATCAAAAACAAACAAATCTTGGATACCATCGTTATTCAAGTCTACTTCTGAGAACTGTGGATTATTAAGTCCTCCAGCCAAAGGGTTTGCTAAATTTTCTCCGTTGGCAGAAAAACTCATTGGTAAGCGATAAAAACGTTGTGCGGATAACTCCGTAGAGCCAATCAAAAAAACTAAGCACAAACTAGCAAAGAGAATATCTTTCATATCTTTTATTTGTGGTTAAATATCAATGTCGCAATGAAGCTTACTGATTTGATCCTCAAATTTACAAAAAATAGCAGGGAAAAAACGCTACTAAGCTTACATTAAGCATGTTTTTAAGTACTTTTAGGTAAAATATTTCACTCGTGAAAGCTACGCTTAATAATTTATTACAAACGGTCTCGAAATGTGATCTCTGTGCCGCACAACTTGCGCTGGGACCAAACCCCGTTGTCAGCCTTCACCCCAACAGTAAAATTTTACTCATCAGCCAAGCCCCTGGATTAGCTGTTCACCGTTCAGGAATTCCTTGGGCTGATGCGAGTGGAAAGCGCTTGCGGATGTGGCTTGGCGTCGACGATGCCACCTTTTATGATACTAATAATTTTGGTATTTTACCCATGGCTTTTTGCTATCCAGGGAAAGCAGCTTCTGGCGATCTTCCCCCGAGTAAGTTGTGTGCTCCTCAGTGGCACAAACAATTATTAGCACAACTAAAGAACGTTCAACTCATAATGCTCATTGGTAATTATGCCCAAAAGTATTACCTCGGCAAGCAAAAAAAAAAATCTTACCGAAACGGTATTACACTTTGAGCATTACCTGCCCGAAATCTTTCCAATCGTTCACCCTTCCCCACTCAATTATCGCTGGATTAAGAAAAACCCTTGGTTTGAAGAAAGTGTCGTTCCTGTTTTACAGGCCAAAATTCGTCAAATCTTAGCAAAATAGAGCCAATTTAACCCCGATTTTTTCTCATAAAACATTACAAATCAATAACTTACCCTACCCTTCATCCACTCAAGTATGACTACTAAAATATTGAAAATAATTTTTCGCTTGCGGGTGGAAGACAAGAGCGCTTCCTCCTGCTTCACAAGTCTTTACCCCCTACCTGACCGACAGGTTTGACTGCTAACAGCATCTTAAAACAGCTTCGATATTTATAATTTTTTTGTAGGAGTTCTTTTGTTTTTTAAAACTTGGCAAGAAATTTAATATATATAAATATAAACCATTTTTATATAAATGCGTCTTACGCAGGATTAAAATAATTGAGCTAACAAAAAACACTACCCTCGTATGAAAAAACTAATAATTAAATTCAACTTCAGCGCTGCTCTATTGCTACTGCTTTGCTTTCTCAGTACCAGTGCTTTCAAAACTACCACCGTAGATTTATTCACCTTGGAAGACATCAGTCCGAAACTAACCGAACGATATTTCACGATGACGCTTAATTCTACCGTAGAATCCGAAATGAGCTTTCGAATTATGACCTTAATGGGAGAAATTCAACTCAAGGATACGAAGGAAATTAAAGTTGGTAGAAATGCAGTTTCCTTTGATCTCGGAGATTTAGACCTTGGTGCTTATCAAATTGCAATCAAAATTAAAAATCAAATCAATGTTTTGCAGGTAAAAAGAGTGAGCCCAGAAGAGATTCAAACCATCAATTTTGCCAAAAAGAACAAAGACGATAAAGGTAATTAAATCGTCCGCTCTCCCCCTTAAGAAAAACTTTCATAATGAAGTTGTTTAAAACAACATCTTAAAATTTGCAGACAAATTATTGACCGTCAGCTCTTAACATATTTTAAAAAAAAAACAGCTTCAAGAAGTAGTAGCATAGCATCAGAAAGGTGCTATGCTATTTGCTTTTAAGGCATCGACTGAGAAGTTGTTTAAAGAATCGTATAGCGATATAATCGCTGCAACCGTTTTAGGAGTTTTAGCATTTTCAAATTAACGGATGGACTGACATTGAAGAAATGGTTATTAATGGTAATCCATTCTTTTTCTCTAAAAACGCCCTTGATTTCTGAAAAGTAAAGTTGCTGTCCAGGATTAAAGTGCGCTTTCCAATAAAGACCCAATTCCGTTAGGGCAAAACCTTCCTTACAAGATCCTAAAATGGTTTGATCGCAGATAATCACAATTTTTTCGTCCCGCTGAGGAAAGAGAAACGATGAACTCGCATTTTTCAATTTCGAAATGGGCATCTTAATAAAGTCAATATAAAAATTCTCAGGTTCTTGCGACAAATCTAAATAATCCAAAATCATCTGCTGAATATCTACCGTAGCCAAGGAAACCTGACCATATTGCAAAATCGCTTCGGGCAACTCCGTTTCGTTGAGATGGCGACAATATAAAATAAGGAAATGGTCAAGCGTCGCTTCAAAATGATCCTCTAACAAAGCATCAATTTGTTGATTAAGATTTGCTGCTCCAGCACTATGCAGGGTATAGCATTCTTCCGCAAGTTGGGTTCGGCGTACCGCAAAACTTTTTTGTACGACGGAATCATCATAACACTGACGATAGACCGCCCATTGTTCAATTTGATGCTCCGCTGCAATGCGATCTTTGAATGCTTTGAGGAAATGCGCGTTAATTTGTGCCGATAAGGTATGACTTTCTCTGAAGTCAAGCATATACTTACTACGGTAAGCAGCAGGTCTTTTTTTAAAATTAAACAAATAGCCGCAATGGCTGCAAATAGCAGTATGTTCAGGATGTAGCATCCCACAGGTGGGACAAGGTATTTTCGGGACAACTACCTTTGTACCACAAACTTGGCAAAGTTTACGATCTCCAATTATTTCAGCATGACAGTTATTACATTGCATCCTGCGAATTTATAGAAGTTGTTTTAAAACTCCAAATAGGCGCGGGCAATGATCCAATCTATGGTGAAATTAGTAGTGATTATCTTAAAAGTACCAATACAAAGTAGCGATAGCTCATTTTTTTGGGGAATACCCAAAAAAAAGCTGCCCTTCCACCACTTTAGGCGAAGGACAGTTCACACACTATGAGAACACCCATTATATTCTTTCGCAACTTTGATCGTCGCTCCAAACCTCCGTAGAGATTGATTTGTCATTTTTCAAAACAGAAAAGCAATTTACTTAACTGTATATAGTAGCACTCAAATTAGTTTTTAAAAAGCTGCTCTTCGCCACTTTAGGCGAAGAACAGTTCACACACTATGAGAACACCCATTATATTCTTTCGCAACTTTGATCGTCGCTCCAAATCTCCGCAGAGATTGATTTGTCAAAAAACTTTGACAAATCCTT
>JBGCFY010000029.1:0-34263 GCA_045110315.1 Saprospiraceae bacterium | reverse complement strand
ATCGAATATTGTACAGATCTATTTTTTGAATCAACGATTGAACGGATGTTTAATCATTATCAAAAAATACTTACCACGATCGTCGAACAAAAAAATATTATCGTTGGAGAACTTGAATTGTTGTTGCCAGAGGAACGGGCTTTAATCTTGGGGGAAGTAGCTACGGAGGAAGGTACATGGTTTAACGAAGGAGCAAAAGATTTAGCCAACGATACACCAATCAACCTGCGTTTTGAAAAAGTGGCCAGAGAAAATCCAGCGGCGGTTGCGGTTATCCAAGGAACAACAACTTGGACGTACCAAATGCTTAATGAATACGCCAATCAAGTTGGAAGAACTTTGCAAAATTTAGGTGTTCAACCCGGAGATTTTGTTGGTGTTTACTTAGATCGTAGTCCACAACTCGTCGCTTGCTTACTTGGAATTATCAAAAGTGGCGCAGCTTATGTTCCTTTAGATACTCAAAATCCAGCGGAACGGATAGAACAGATGGTGGTGACCAGTGCGTTGAAAGTTATGATTACGGATGCGGCGCATTGGGCGGGACTAACTTTGTCAATAAAGCCCGCTATCTTATTGCTTGATGAGCAAAAAGAAGTTGATGCTACTTTTGTTATTGAAGACCAAATAACAATTCAAGCGCAAGCAAAATCAAACTTACCCAACTTAAATCGAATGGATAGTTGGGCATATATGTTATACACTTCTGGTTCAACGGGGACACCCAAAGGCGCGATTACTAGACATGACGGAGCCTTAAATCACCTACTTGCAGAATACGAAGCTTTAGACTTAGCCGATGGATTTAGATTTTTGCAAAGTGCAGGAATTGGTTCGGATATTTCATTGTGGCAAATGCTAGCACCACTCTTGAAAGGAGGAGCAATGGTTATTGTAAATAAATACGAACTACTAGATTATAATTCTTTATTAGAAATTTTACAACGCGATCGGATTGATATCATCGAGTTCGTACCGTCTTATATCTGGGGAATGGTAGAGCATCTAAAGCGTTTAGCAATTAAACCCGATCTATCCGATTTGAAGTGGATCATGATGGTGGGGGAAGCAGTACCAGTGCCTTTGGTGAATACATGGAAATCCTTGTACCCAACGGTGCGCATTCTTAATGGTTACGGTCCTTGCGAAGCGTCGGATGATATCGCACAGTATGAAATTACAACTACGCTTAAGGAAGCAGCAGCTAGAGTGCCAATTGGTCGCCCGATTGCAAACATGAATATTGTCGTTTTAGATGCACAAGATAAATTGTGTCCAATTGGAATTCCAGGGGAACTTTGTGTTTCTGGCGTTGGCGTTGGAGCAGGATATTGGAAGATGCCTGAGAAAACAGCGGCTAGTTTTATCACGAACCCCTTTGAACAAACCTTGGGAGACGTTTTATACAAAACCGGAGATTTAGCGAAGTGGCGAGCAGATGGTAATTTAGAATTTTTGGGACGAATAGATCGTCAGGTGAAAATTCGTGGGCATCGAGTAGAGCTAGGAGAAATCGAAAGTTTTATCCGGAAAGTAGCCGGCGTCAAAGAAGCACATATCCTAGTATACCAAGGGGTAGAAAATAAAAATCAAGCTAGTGTATTAGCTTTTGTTGTAGCAACTCCAAATACGAAAGTTTTAGCTTTAGAGCAAGCGTTACAAGCCAGCTGCCAGCAAAAGTTGCCAACGTATATGCAGCCGCAAACGTATGTCTTCCTTGAGGAAATCCCATTAAACTTAAGTGATAAAGTTGACGAAAAAGCACTCGTTGATATTTTCTTAGCTGGAGCAAAAAACACGAAACAAGAACGAATAATTAAACCTTGTACGACTACAACCGAGCAAGCAGTTTTAAAGATTTGGCAAAATATTTTATCTCGAGAAGATATTAGTTCAGAAGATGACTTCTTTTTACTAGGCGGACATTCTTTATTGGCAATGCGGGTAAAAGCAGCCATTCAAGAGCGCCTTTCTGTGGAGATAAAAATTCGAGAGTTGTTTATTCATAAAACGATTTCAGCTTTAGCAAGTATTATTGATGAAAAAGAGCAGGGAAGTCAATTGCCAGCTTTATTGCCACAAGAAAGAACGACTCAAATTCCTTTATCCTTTGCACAGGAGCGGTTGTGGTTTGTCGATCAATTAGAAGGCAGTACTCATTATCATATGCCAATGGTTTTGCGTTTTAAAGGAGCTTTAGATAAAAAAATACTAGAGCAAGCTTTTAAAGCAATGATTGAGCGCCACGAAATTCTAAGAACGATCTTCCGAGAAGAAAATGGCGTAGCTTATCAAACGTTCATTGATGCGAATGATTGGGCATTGAAAAACGATCGCCTTGCAACAGATCTTTCTAAAGAAGCGATAGAAGCACAAGTTTTTATTGCCATTAATCAAAAATTTGATCTGTCGCAAGATTATCCAATTCGAGCTACTTTGTTTGAATGTAGTAAAGAGGAACATTTACTCGTTTTGGTACAACATCATATCGTTTCAGACGGCTGGTCTGAAGCAATTTTCATAGAGGAATTGATTGAATACTATCTGGCTTTTCAAGAACAACGATTACCAAAATTAGCGGACTTAAGTATTCAATATGCAGACTATGCAATTTGGCAACGAAACTATCTGACGGAAGAGGTCTTAACGGATAAGTTGAATTATTGGAAAGGACAATTAGCAGGGATCGAACCACTAGAAATGCCCTTAGATTTTCCACGTCCTGCTTTGCAAAGTATGCGCGGTGCTACCTTCCAGTTTGCTTTGAATCCAGTATTGAAAAATCAATTATCTGATTTAGCACAACGAGAAGGCGTCACGAATTTTATGTTATTGTTAAGTGCATTCAAGGTACTGCTTTATCGGTATAGCGGTCAGACGGATCTTTGCGTTGGAAGTCCCGTCGCAGATCGGTCACAAGAGGTACTTGAATCTGCGTTAGGTTGTTTTGTGAATACACTTGCCTTCCGGTCGGACTTATCTGGCAATCCAAGTTTCTTGGACGTACTACATCAGGTAAAAACGATGACTTTGACAGCATACCAACATCGGGATGTGCCTTTAGAAAAAATTGTGGATGCGATGAGCCTCAATCGAGATCGTAGCCGGATGCCTTTATTCCAAACCTTATTTATTTTACAAAATAATCCAGGGGTAGCAGAAAGTGATTTAGGGGATTTAGCATTGACAGAAGAAACTTTTGTTGTGGAAACCGCTAAGCTGGATTTAACTTTTAGTATTGCAGAAACGGAAGATACTTTGGATTTAGGGGTAGAGTATTGCACCGATTTATTTTTACCCGAAACCATTCAACAACTTGTAGTACATTTTGAAAAATTACTCTTTGGAATTACCGCGAATCCAAAGGAGCAAATTAGCAAGTTGGAAATGTTGAGTTCAACGGAGGAAGAAAAACTACGAACTACATTTGCCCGTTCTAGCAGTTGCTTAACTCCCGAGGCAGATAATTTGGTCGCTTTATTTGAAGCACAAGTAGCTCGTACACCAAATAAAGGTGCGCTTGCCTTGCACGAAGAAGAATTAACTTATCAAGCCCTCAATGAACGAGCAAACCAATTAGCACATCATCTTCGCTTGAAAGGCGTAACTAAAGAAACCTTAGTCGGTGTTTGTATTGGTCGCTCTTTAGATATGGTAGTTGCCGTTTTAGGCATCCTTAAAGCAGGTGGCGCTTATTTACCAATTGATCCTAATTATCCAGCGGAACGGATTCATTACTTACTCGATGATTCAAACGTACAAATCGTTTTATCCAACACCGAAAGTGCTAAAGCTTTACAGGAAAAAGAAGCAATCGATTTAATTTTATTGGATGTGGAAGCATCCCAAATTCAGAAAGCACCCAAAACTGCAGTTATCCATCAAATTCAACCCGAAGATTTAGCATACGTTATTTATACTTCGGGGTCTACGGGAAAACCGAAAGGAGTAATGATTGAACAGCGTAATGCCATCAACATCGTGCTAGATCATACGCAAAGATTTGAAATTACTCCCGAGGATCACGTCCTACAGTTTACCTCTTTGTCCTTTGATGTTTCTATGAGTGAAATATTTATGGCATTTTTGGGTGGAGCAAGGTTGGTTTTAGTAGACAAAGCAACCATCGCCGATACGAACCTATTTATTAATTATCTTAAAAATCAGCGCGTCAATGTTGCGTGTATTCCTCCAGGTTATTTAAGTGTTTTAGATTTGGATAAAATCAACCACTTACGAGTGATCGTGATGGGAGGAGAAGTAGGGAGCGTAGAACAATCGGTCTACTGTGCGCAATTCAGTAATGTATTCAACGTTTATGGTCCAACGGAATGTAGTGTTACGACTACGGCTTATCAAGTTCGTCCGACGGATGCGGGGAAATTACAATTACCGATCGGAAGTCCTTTGCCAAATACAGAAGTTTATATTTTAGATGCTTATCAGCAACTCGTGCCAGAAAAAGTAGCGGGAGAAATTTGTATCGGTGGCGTTGGTGTCGGTCGAGGATACTTGTATCAAGAAGAATTGAGTAAAGAGAAGTTTATACCTAATCCATTCCGCCTAGGAGAACGACTGTATCGAACGGGAGATAAAGGAAAATGGTTGCCTGACGGAAATATCGCTTTTCTCGGTCGGTTAGACAATCAAGTTAAAATTCGAGGTCACCGAATTGAATTAGGAGAAATTGAAACCATTTTAGCAAATTTAGATTTTATCAATCAATGTGTCGTTTTGGCTTTGCCAGACGCGAATAAAAATCTCCAACTCGTTGCTTACTATGTTCCTTTAGCAGGGACTACAGCAGCACAAACAGCAACAATTAAACCACACTTACACCGTCGACTCCCCGAATACATGCAACCCACGGCTTTGATCGAAATGGAAGCATTTTCGATGACGATCAATGATAAAGTAGACAAAAAAGCATTACCAGCCCCAGATTTTACTACCCTGGTGCAAACAGCATACGTAGCCCCAAGAAATGAAACGGAAGTACACTTGGCAAAAATCTGGCAGGCATTATTGAAAATTCAAAAAGTTGGTATTCACGATAACTTCTTTGAACTAGGCGGACATTCTTTACTGGCAACACGAGTAGTCTCTGCGGTGAGAAAGGAAATGACCGTAGAAATTAGTATCAAAGATTTATTTACTTATCCCAATATCGCTCAGTTGAGTGACTTAATGTTAACGGAAAGGTTTAGTACAACGCTTCCTGCGATCGTAGCTATGGAGCGACCTGACCGATTACCCTTGTCTTTTGCACAAGAACGCTTATGGTTTATTGATAAACTGGAAGGAAGTACCCATTATCATATGCCAATCATTCAGCGCTTATCGGGTAATTTTGAGGTAGGAGCTTTAGAGTATGCTTTTCAAGAAGTTATCAACCGACATGAGGTTTTACGAACCGTTTTTGTAGAAGAAAATGGAGAAGCTTTTCAGCAAATTTTGCCAAAAAATGAATGGCACTTGAGTTACGAAGAACAACTCGACTTGGAAGCAGGCGCATTATCAATATACTTAGAAAAATTAGTTGATAAGACGATCAATCAAGCTTTTGATCTGGCAAAGGATCACATGATCCGAGCTCGTTTAGTTAAACTTCCGAAGGAGGAATACTTATTAATTGTTGTACTACATCACATTGCATCGGATGGTTGGTCAAACCCAATTCTATTCAACGAGTTAGTTGAGCTTTACGAAGCAAAACAAGCAGATCGTTCCGCTCAATTAAATCCACTGTCAATCCAATATGCAGACTATGCATTGTGGCAGCGAGCATATTTAGATGGGGAAGTACTGGAGCAAAAATTAAATTATTGGGCAGATAAACTCAGCGGATTGGAAGTCTTGAATTTACCAACAGACTTCCCTCGCCCAGCGATTCAAAGTAACAAAGGTGGACAGTTGATATTTGAATTAGATGGTCATTTATACGAAGGGCTCAATAATTTAGCGCAAAGAGAAGGTTCCACGATGTTCATGTTACTCTTAACGGTTTTTAAAGTATTGTTACATAAACACAGCGGACAAAACGATATCGTAGTCGGTACTTCTATCGCAAACCGAACCCAAGAAGAAATTGAAGCTTTAATTGGATTTTTTGTCAATACCTTAACCTTACGCAGTGACCTGAGCGGAAATCCTAGTTTTGTCGATCTATTAGCACAAATAAGAACCACGACGCTCGAAGCATATCAGCATCAAGATGTTCCTTTTGAAAAAATTGTAGATCGGGTTGGTGTGCAAAGAGATATGAGCCGCAGTCCTTTATTTCAAGTACTCTTCTCTTATGGTAGCAATGTAGAGGTTTCCACCGTAAATTTTTCTTCGGCGACAACCAAAGAACCTGTTGAAGAAACGGAATTGACGGAAGAAACTTTTGCTTATGAAAGTACACAGTTTGACTTGAGTTTTAACGTAGTAGAGGTTTCACAAAAGTTGAGCGTTGCGATCGAATATTGTGTGGATTTATTTAAACCAGCAACCATCGAAAAACTGATGGTACATTACCAAAGCTTACTAAGTGCAATTTTAAAAAACCCAAAGGAAACGATTGGTGAATATCAAATTTTAAGTGAGGCAGATTATACGCAGCAAGTGCAGACCTTCAACGATACTGAAGTTGCGTATCCAACGGAAGGAACGTTACTCAACTTGTGGAAAGCTCAAGTGCGACAATCATCGAGTGGGATTGCCTTGAAGTTCGAAGATCGTACGATGACTTATCAAGCCTTAGATGAACAATCAACTCGCTTGGCAATTCATTTGAATGAGCATTATGATTTGCAAGCGGATGATGTAGTTGGGGTCATGATGGGGAGATCCGATTGGGCTGTTATTGCGATTCTTGCTATTTTAAAAACGGGAGCTGCTTACGTACCAATTGATTTGGATTATCCAATGGAACGTAAAGCTTTCATTATTGAAGATACGAACTTGAAGGGCTTGATCATTCACTCGGACCACCTTTTTGATGTTATTGAATTTCAAGTGCCAATTTTTTCTATTGATATTCAATTGAATGATTTAGAATCAACAACGGAGGAAGGATTAGCGAAATTAGAGGAGAGTTCGGCTAAACCTCAGGATTTAGCATACCTTATTTATACTTCTGGATCGACCGGCAAGCCTAAAGGGGTAATGATTGAACACCGCAGTTTGCTAAATTACCTGCACTATGGTTTTGATCGTTATCGTACTACAGACACTGCGTTTAGTTTTCCACTATTCACTTCCTTGTCTTTTGATTTAACACAAACGAGTATTTTCCTTTCTTTGATGACGGGCGGAACACTTTGCATCGAAGCAGGCAAAGAAATTGATGAAGTGTTACAACGTATTGTCACGAATAAAGATATTAATACCATAAAGCTAACGCCAGCACAAGCGAGTATTTTACCGATCTTACGGAATGAGCATTTGAAAGTAGCGATTCTTGGTGGAGATCAATTGGAGAAAAATCAAGTTGAGATTTTACGCCAAATCAATCCTGAAATGCGCATTTTTAATGAGTATGGTCCAACGGAAGCAACGATTGGTTGTACGGTGCATGAAGTAAAATCCCTCCAAGCAGCGATCTTAATTGGAAAACCGATCTCAAATACGGAGGTATATATTTTAGATGCGCAACAACAATTGATGCCTTTGGGCGCAGCGGGAGAATTGTGCGTTGGTGGAGCAGGACTAGCGAGAGCATACTTGAATCGTCCAGCCCTTAGTCAAGAAAAATTTATCAAGCACCCTTTTCAAAAAGATGGAACGGCTCGGATTTATCGAACGGGGGATTTAGCGAAGTGGTTACCTAGTGGCGACTTAGTTTATTTAGGAAGAATTGATGATCAAGTCAAAATTCGAGGCTATAGAATTGAACTGGGAGAGATTGAAAATGTTTTAGATGCCTGTGCTTTAGTGAAAGAATCTATCGCTTTGCCGAATACGGATGTCAATGGTGATAAGCGTCTAATCGCTTATATTATTCCAACCGAAGAATTTGACCAAGCAAGTATTTTAGACGATCTAAAAAAGAGCTTACCAGCGTACATGATTCCTTCGTTGTTAATTCCTCTGAATAGGTTCCCTTTGACTAGCAATGGTAAAGTAGATAAAAAACAATTGCCAGATCCCGATGATTCCAAGCAAGTGACAACGGTGTATACCGCACCGCGCAACGAGCTGGAGGAGAAGCTAGTGCAAATCTGGCAAGAATTATTGAACGTAGAAAAAGTTGGCGTTTATGATAATTTCTTTGAATTAGGCGGACATTCTTTATTAGGGATTAGAGTGGTATCAGCAATTCGAAACGTCTTGCAGATTGAAATTTCAATCAAAGATCTATTTACGCATCCGAACATCGATTTGCTATCCAATTTCATGGAGCAAGAGGGAAAACGCGCGGCTTTGCCACCAATCATTCCAGAAGAGCGACCCGCACAAATTCCTTTATCATTTTCCCAAGAACGCTTATGGTTCATTGATAAATTATCAGGCTCAACGCATTATCACATTCCATCTGTTTTGCGTTTATCAGGTACATTGGATATTCCAAAATTAAAACTTTCGTTTCAACGGATCGTTAATCGCCACGAAGTATTGAGAACGGTACTCCGAGAAAATGAAGGTCAACCACATCAAGTAGTATTGCCCATCAATCAATGGGAAATGAGTTACGAAACGGTACCTGCTGCTACAACGGATAAAGGGTTAGAACAGTTGATTGGGCAAGCGATTAATCAAGCGTTTGACTTGGCGAACGATCATATGCTGCGTGTGAAATTGCTGAAAGTAAAAGAAGAAGAGTATGTACTCATTTTTGTACTTCACCACATTGCATCGGATGGCTGGTCCACTCCAATTTTTATTCGAGAATTGATGGCATTCTACAGTGCACAATTAGAAAATAGTGTCGCACTATTAGAAGATCTACCGATTCAATACGCAGATTATGCAATTTGGCAACGAGCTTATTTGCAAGGAGATTTATTAGAAGAGAAATTAACTTATTGGACGAATAAGTTGCGTGGAGCAGAGACCTTATCGCTGCCCATTGATCTTCCAAGGCCTTCCGTCCAAAGCACCAATGGCGCAGAATATTATACACAACTTGACGCTTCTCTTGCTGAAAAGCTACAAGTAATTGCACAGCGAGAAGGGGTGACGATGTTCATGTTGTTGCTTACTGTTTATAAAGTAATGCTTCATAAATATAGTGATCAATATGATATCAGTGTCGGTTCTCCAATCGCTAATCGAGAAGCTTCAGAGGTAGAAAACTTAATTGGCTTTTTTGTCAATACGCTAGTGCTACGCAGTGACCTTAGTGGAAACCCTAGCTTTAGGGAATTATTACAACGAGTTAAATTGACAACTTTAGAGGCGTACGACGCTCAGGATGTTCCATTTGAAAAAATTGTAGATCGTCTAGTACTTACGAGGGATAAGAGCAGAAGTCCTTTATTTCAAACGATGTTTATTTGGCAACAAAAAAATAGCGCCGAAACGGAAGAAGAAGACTTAACCATCGGAGATTTGACTTTGTCGGCAGCATCCATGGAGCAAGATGTGGCAAAATTTGATTTGAGTTTTAACCTTAATGCGCGTGAAGATGGCGTAGATTTGAGCGTCGAATACTGCACGGATTTATTCTTACCAGCTACGATTGAACAAATGGTAACCCACTATCAAATTTTATTAGAGCAGATTGTTGAGAATATTGAAAATGAACTTAGTGAGTTACAATTACTCGATGCTGCAGCAACAAAAGAAGTCGTCTTTGATTTCAATCAAACAACTGTTGCCTATCCTGCTGAAAAAACGGCGGTTGATTTGTTTATGGAACAAGTTGCACTGCGTGGAGAAGCGATTGCAATTCAATGGGGCAAGCAACAAATAAACTATCAGGAACTCAACGAACGATCGAATCAACTGGCACATTATTTACAAAAGAAAAATGTAAAAGAAGAATCACTCGTCGCGCTCTGCATGGATCGTTCTATTGATTTAATGATCGCAATACTCGCTGTTTTGAAAGCAGGAGGGGCTTATTTGCCAATTGATCCTACTTATCCGCAACAAAGAATTGATTACCTGATTCAGGATGCAAAAGTAAAAGTAGTAATTAGTGATGAAAGTTATTTTAGCTATTTTTCGGAGCACAATTCCTTGGAAGTACTATCGCTAAATAGAGAACGAACAACGATTGCTAAAGAGGCAATCAGTTTGCCTACTACCCAACTTACTCCACAGAGCTTGATGTATGTGATTTACACTTCAGGTTCTACCGGTAGACCAAAAGGAGTAATGATTGAACATACAAGTAATGTTAATATGGCTTTGGATCAAATCAAACGATTTGAAATCACTCCGCAGGACAATATTGTACAGTTTGCATCTATTGCTTTTGACGCTTCCGTATACGAAATATTTATGGCATTTTATGCTGGTGCAAGTTTGGTTTTAGTCGATCAAGAAACGATTAAATCCGGAGAACAGTTTGTAGATTATTTAGAACAGCAAGCTGTGACCGTAGCAACTTTACCGCCAGCTTATTTGAGTGTCCTGGATCAATCTCGTTTATCATTCTTACGGGTAATGATCACGGCGGGAGAATCTGCTAAAGTCATGGAAGCCGCGCATTGTGCAAGTTTCAGTGATTACTACAATGCTTATGGACCAACGGAATGCGCAGTATGTGTATCTACTTATAAGGTAAGCGCAGCGGATATTCACAAAACACAAATTCCGATTGGAAAAGCATTATCTAACACTGCATTGTACGTATTAGATCCAGCGCTAAAGGCAGTACCGATTAACGTTGAGGGAGAAATTTGCGTGAGCGGCGCAGGACTTGCACGGGGCTATTTGTACCAAGAAGCCTTAACGGCAGAGAAGTTCGTGGCGCATCCCTACCTCGAAGGGGAAAGACTCTATCGGACAGGGGACAGGGGAAAGTGGTTGCCAGATGGTAATCTAATTTTCTTGGGTAGAAAAGATGATCAAGTGAAAATCCGTGGTCACCGAATCGAGCTAGAAGAAATTGAAATGGTATTAGAGCAATCTGCTTTAGTTTTACAAGCTGCGGTACTTTGCCGGACAGCTACTAATGGAGATAAAACTTTAGTCGCCTATCTTGGCACTAGTCCGTCTGGGAGTGAAATGGAAGCTGAGGATTGTCAACGCGCCATCACGGAATATTTAGAAAATTACTTACCAAACTACATGGTGCCTGCGGCGTTAGTTTGCCTTGATAATTTACCCTTGACGACTAACGGGAAAATTGATAAAAAAGCATTACTGGAGATGGAAGCTACCACATGGAATCGCACGCCTTACGTAGCGTCTCGCAACGAAATGGAAAGGCAGTTGGTTGAAATCTGGCAAGCATTGTTACAAGTAGAACGTGTAGGGGTAAATGATAACTTCTTTGAAATCGGAGGTCATTCTTTACTTGCAATTCGCTTGATGGCACAAATTGATAAACGTATGGGCGTTGCCTTTCCGGTGTCAATTTTATTTGAAGCACCAACAATTGCGACCTTAGCCAAACAAGTGGTAGCGCAGGAAGAAAACAAGGACGAAGCGCGGGTGGTGAAATTGAAAGCCGGAAAAGGGGAGCGCGCGATTTTCTGTGTACCTGGCGTGGAAGGAGATGTTATGTCCTTTCATGAGTTGGCTAAACAAGTAGATGAGGAACAGTCTTTATATGCTTTTCAAGCGCAGGGCTTAGCTGGAAAGCAAAAACCCTTGCCAACGGTAGAAGCAATTGCTGCGGCGTACATTCAAGCGATGCAGGAGGTACAACCCGAAGGACCTTATATTTTAGGAGGATATTCTTTTGGTGCTAAAGTAGCTTACGAAATGGCGGTACAATTGAGCCAAGCAAATCAAAAAGTTGGGCTGCTTAGTATTTTTGATGCTCCAGCTCCTCACATACAAGAAAAACTAGAACTCCCGAGTACATCCGAAGAATGGATGGTGGGTACAGCGAGTGTTTTGGCAGAATTATATGGACAGCAGACCTTAGAGCTACCCGTAGAATTGTTTGAAAATAAAGCAGAAGCAGATCAACTAGAATTGATGCAAGAAAAATTACAAGCCCTAGGGATTGAGTTTTCTTTGGCGCAACTCAGTGGCTTTAAAGCGGTATTCCAGCAAAATGCATTGACAAAGTATACGCCGAAAAAGCAAGCGTTGGACATTCCTATTGTTTTATTTGAAACGGCACGAATGGCTGAGAAAACGAAAGGGATTATTTTCAAAAAGAACAATCAGGCACAATGGCAAAACCTGAGCACACAAGAAGTTCAAGCTTACACAATTTCAGGGAATCACTGGACGATTTTGAAAGCACCACACGCTACCGAAGTTGCCAAATATTTACAATTGTGCTGGAATAAAGAGTTGTATGCAATGAAGTATTAGAAAACGCCAAAGTTTAAACAACTTTAAGAGCATAGGCACAAAAAAACGGGGCAAGTTAATACTTGTCCCGCTCTTAAAGGTAAATTACCTTTTATGATATTTTCAACTAAAGATCTAAAAATAAAGAAATTGGATCTTCAAGTAAGTTTTTGACTTTTACTAAGAAAGTTACAGAAGTACTACCATCAATAACTCGGTGATCGTAAGAAAGCGCCAAATACATCATCGGACGAATTTTTACTTCTCCGTCGATCGCCATTGGTCTTTGCTGAATCGTATGCATTCCTAGAATCGCAGATTGCGGCTCGTTAAGAATGGGCGTACTCATCATTGAACCAAAAATCCCACCGTTGGTAATGGTAAAAGTACCGCCAGACATTTCTTCCAAACTCAATTTACCTTCGCGTGCTTTTTTGGCTAAGCCTTTGATCGCCGCTTCAATTTCGTGGAAGTTAAGCGACTCTACGTTGTGTACCGGAGGAACAACCAAACCATTATCCGTAGAAATGGCAATCGAAATATCAGCGTAGTCGTGATAAACAATATCATTCTCTTCAATTCGAGCGTTGACATCTGGCATTTCTATTAATACTTTCGCACAAGCTTTTGCGAAAAGAGACATAAAGCCCAACTTGATGCCATATTTCTCAACGAAAGCTTCTTGGTACTTTTTACGAAGTGCCATAATTGCGGTAAGGTCAACTTCGTTGAAAGTAGTCAACATTGCCGTATTATTCTTAGCAGAAACTAAACGCTTCGCAATGGTTCTTCGCATTCTGCTCATCTTTTTACGAGAAGTAGAACGCTGGAAATTACCTGCATTCGCAGCAACCGTTTTTTCTGATGCTGGTGCTGAGCTTGGAGCAGGACTCGTTTTACCCTGATCAATGGCTTTTTGCACATCTTCTTTCAAGATGCGACCATCTTTACCAGTAGCGGTAATATCAGCTGTATTCAATCCGTTTTCTGCCATCATCTTTGCGGCAGCGGGAGAAGGATGACCTGCGGCGTAGCTCGTAGAAGCTTCCTCTGCTACGGAAGTGGTAGTCGTTGTTTCTTCGGTCGCTTCTTTGACGGGAGCGGTTGCCGTTTTAGCCGCGGGGGCTTCTTTTGCAGCACTCGTATCAATTTTGGCGACTAAGGCACCAATCTCAAGATCATCTCCTTCTGCGGCGACCCATTCGATCGTACCGGCGGCTTCCGCTGGAAATTCTAAAGTCGCTTTATCGGACTCGAATTCACAAATTGGATCATCTAAATTGACGTAGCTACCATTAGGCACTAGCCACTGAGAAAGGGTTACTTCTGCGATAGATTCCCCGATGGTGGGGACTTTCATTTCTACAATACTCATATTGGGTCGTCGTTATCTTTTATTTTCGATAAAAATTTATTGCTGTACGAAATAGTTTTGGCTGCTTTTAGGGGAAAAAGTACGAACACAATTTAATAAGTAAAATAATTTGTATTGGTACTTAAAAGCAATTTACAAAATAGAATCAGTACAATTTGCCATAAAAATAAATATTAATTTCTATTAATGCTCAGAACTTGTTTAAAAAATTGAATTAGAAGTAATTTGATCATTCCTTTTTTCGGGTAAGTGCAAGATAAAGTTGCATTACCATTAAGCTCAACGAACTTAGTTTAAAAGACTTTATCCTAAAAAGAGCTTATTTACTGGCAGACCGATAAGTAAAGCGGTGAAGTCTTGGTATTCCTCCTTTGCCTTCATTCGAAATATACAAAGTCCCATCCGATTCAAAGGTAATTCCTTCTGGCTGAACGTGTACTTTCTTATCTAACTTTACCATGTGGAGGATTTTGCTGTCTGGGGAAAGAATCATCAATATCTTATTCACCGAAGATAGTACGTACACATTGCCGGTCACGGGATGAATGGCAACCGCCGATGGACAAAAAGGAATTTCTCTTGGATTTTTATCAAAAAAGTCATCAAATCGGTGCAACTCCTTTACGGCATCTGATCCTTTAAGGAAATTTTGAATCTCAACTAGACTAACCAGAAAGCTAGGCTCTAAAGCCACTTCTTTTTTCGTAAGGTCAAAACTGTAGATGGCGCGCGTAAGTTTGAAACGATCTCCTTCGCCCGCTTTAGCTTTGCAAGCCATCAATAAGCGATTATTTTTGGAATCGTGACATAAGCCTTCTACTTCGTACGATTTGTTGAGGAAAGATTTGTATTTGTTGAATTTAGGTTTCTTATCCGTCAGTTCCGTCACTTCGTAAAGTGTACCAGTACTTTTGACAACATAAACACTTTTACCCACGGTTGTTACGCCCTCGTAATCTCCTTTTTTATGAAACTTAATCTTCTCTTCAATCTTTCCCGTTTCTTTATTGATAAAAAATAGCAAGCCATCTTCATCTTGTACCGCACAGATTTGTTTGGTATCTTCGGATAAGGTCAAACCAGAAATTTCTTGCAAGTCTTGATCTAAGTCAAAACTTTTGGCGGGTTGCTTCAAATCGTAAGCAAAGTCAAAGCTTGGCGTCATAGTTTTTTTTGAGGCTATGGTAGAATCGGTTGTGAGTGGCGTTTGTGAAGCAGTTTCGCCTTGCGGAGTAGTTTCATTGCAAGCAACAAGACAAATGCTAAAAAATAGAATAATGAAGGTGTTCATAGGAGTAAATGCTTATTTTGGTTTGTTGTTATTGGTTTTGGTCGTACGCTTGGAGCCCTTGTAGTAACTAATACGAATTTATGTCTAAAAAGTTGTATAGAGTCGTACTATTGGCACCATTCGTCTTACACTAAACTAAGCGTATTACCGTTTCGGCACATCTGGGTTTGAATCCCTTTATTTACGCTGTTCTAATTGCTCAATTCTGTTTTTAAAGGCGTAGCGTGGAATTTGAAGGTATAAAGTTTTATATAGCGAAAGTGCTTTTTGCTGGTAGGATTTCTCCGCTGGAAACAATTGCGAAAGGGTAAAATAAATGGCCGCTTGTTCTTCGGGCTTATCATGCTCGCTCAACCAAGCTACGAGTAAATCTTTCGCTACGACATCACTTTCTTGAACTGCCTTGAGCTTCGCCGTCAAGATCTTTTCTTCAAAAATTAGCGAAGCGTTATTAATTGACTTGATTAAATAACTAGATTCTTGCTGGACTTTTGCAGCGGCGGCGTAAGCTTTTGTATGCACTAAAGTATTTGCTTTTTCAATCAAACTAAACCCAAGAACAAGTCGATTATTAATTGCTCTGGTGACGTGAATTGCTTGGTCGTAATGCGCCAAAGATATTTCATAAAGTCCTTGTTGACGATAAATATCCGCTAAAATTTTGAGCGCCTTTGCAGCTCCTTTTTGATAGCCTAGTTCTTTACAAAGATTTAAATTCTTTTGTAAAAACTCAATGGCAATATCAAATTTACCTTCCTCACTCCTCAAGGAACCAATCAATCCAATCGCAATCGCAATGCCTTGCTTATCCCCTAAAGCTTCACAAATATTTAAATCTTCCAGAAAATTCTCTAGTGCTTTCTCATAGTCTCCTTGTCGCTGATAAACGTTTCCAATACAACCAATCGCAATAGACATCAAGAGCTTATCACCTAATTCACTACTCAATTTTAAGCCTTTTTGGTAAGCGGTTAAGGCGGCTTTGTTATCCCCTTTTTCAAAATAAACAATACCAAGGTTAGTGTAGAGGCTAGCCATACCGGCTTTATCGTTGACGGCTTTAGAAACTTCTAATTGTTTCTTTTGGCATTGAATCGCTTCTTTGAAATTGCCTTGATTCATGAGCGTCAATCCCAAGTTTGCCGCAATCTCTGCACTAAAGCTAGCGTGTTGGTTAGTATTATTAAGCTGAATGCTTCGCGTAAAATAAGCCTTGGCTTCGGCGTATTTTCCTTGCCGGAAAAAGAGTTTCCCCAAGTTACCGTATACTTTAAATAAACCAATGCCATCCATTGTTTTATTAAAATAACCCGCCGCCGCTTCTAGATAAGTTTCTGCACGATCGTAGTCTCCTTTTAAGATGAGTAAGTGCCCCAAACTATTATTTGTACGACCTAGGAGCAACAGATTTTTATGTTGAGTTGCGTACTGCAATGCTTCTTCGTAGCTTGTTTCGCAGCTTTCCCACTGACCAATTAGTTCGAGGACATCTCCTTTCTTGAGTAGGAGAGCAATGCGTTTGGCTAAAGAAAGCTTGAAGTTAGAATCCGTCAATAACTTATCGTAGAAAACGAGCGCCTGTTGGTTTTGGAAGTTTCGTTTGGCGTAGTCCGCGGCTTTTTGTAAATAAATTTTAGTTTTTTCTTCCTGCTCCGCTTGTTCGTAGTGGAACGCTAAATCCAAGTATTTAGGAGCTAAGTTATTGCTATAGATTTTTTCAATCGACTCTGCGATGAGTTGATGCAATTCTCGCAAACGGGTATGTAATTGCATCCCATAAACAGCTTCTCGAAAAAGAGAGTGTTTGAAGATGTAACTTTGCTCGTTCATCGCTCGCCAAATCTGCCCTTTTTCGGCGTGTTTGATTTGCTCTTTTAAAATATTAGAGGTATCCCCATTTTGGATTTTGAAGTCATTCTGTCTTTTCATAACTTCGTATAAAACGGGAACTTCAAACTCTCGCCCGACAACCGCGGCGGCTTTTACCGTTTCTTTCACTAAGGTTGACAAGCGATCAATTCTTGCCATCAAAATAGAATTGATGGAACTAGAGAGTTTAATTTCCTTGTCTTTAATGTACCATTCCCCGTCCGTCTGTGCGAGGAGTTTACTCTCCGTGAAAAACTCAATAATTTGTTCTGCGTAAAAAGGATTTCCGTTGGTTGTACGAAAGAGTAACTCGTGAAAATCCTGTCGAATGGGACCATTAAGTTGTTTCTCCGCAAATATTTTTAATGCTTCCAAGTCGAGCATTTTTAAATTGACCTCTAACTTTGGAATTTTATATTTCTGCAACTTTCTTTGATCAAATAAAATGGGTTTGCTGTGATCATCTTTGTATCGAGCATTCACCAAAATTAAAATGGGAGCGTTCGCGACTTCGCGTAAAAACTCTGCCAGAAAATCTTTTGAACTGTCATCAAACCAATGACCATCTTCTAATTCTAAAACGACGGGTTGGAATAAAGCATTCGCTAAGAAAAAATTGGATAAGGCTTGCAAAGTATTTTGATAACGACCTTTGGCATCCAATTGCTCCCAGAGTTCATTTTCTACGGTAATTCCGGTAAGGGCAACGAGAATAGTCTTGGTTCGGAGTAATTCTGCGATGATTTGTGCTTGATCACGATGGATAGCTGCTTGACAGCGAAGGAGCAAACTTTGAAATTTGAGTTCAAAGTTATTGTAATTAGTATCAATACTTACTTCGGGAGATTGCTCAAAATAATTTTTAAGAAAAGAGATAAAAGGATTGAAAGGTTTTTTTAAAATTTGATCGGCCTGACAATTGAGCCAGTGGAGGTTAAGCGTTTTAGCGAGCCTATTTTTGACTTCGTAGGTGAGTCTACTTTTTCCCACGCCTGCTTCTCCATAAATGTAGGCAACCGCCCCCGTTTTAGCTTGTAAATTCCTTAAGGCAAATTCAGACAATGCTTCCACTTCCGCTTGGCGACCAACCATTTCTCCTGAAAAAGATATTTTATCTTCGGTATTACGGCCGAGTAATTTATAAGTTGGAATGCTCTCTTCAACGCCTTTATAAAAAATATCGCCTTGGTGTTGAAACTTAAAAGCACGATGCTTTTGAATTGCTTCGTCAACGAGAATTTCTCCCCAGTCGGCCGAACTCATCAAACGTGCGGCGATGTTGACCCAATTTCCTACGACGGCAAATTGACAGCGTTTTTTCCCACCAATCATTCCCGTATAAGCAATGCCCGAAGTCAAACCAACTCGGTAGGACAGATTTTCAATTTCAGGCGTTTGCAAAAGCTGGTCTTCGATTGCTTGGATAAATTCAATGGCTCGCTCCGTATTATTTTCAAAAGAAATAGGTGCGCCAAAAAAACCAACCATTAAACTTCCTTTATCCCCAAAGTCAATTTCTTTGAAATAGCCAGAGAAATTATTAATTTGATCCAAAACAATGGTGGCAAAGCTATTCATTACCTCAAAGTCCTGAATACCTTTAAAAGAAATAAAAACAGAAATAACGGGTCTAAATTCTCCTCCTTGGTTGAAGTTGATCACGGCGTCCGGTAAAAAGGACGGAATGACATTTTGTAAATCGGTATGATCGAGGGTCGCAAGAACTGGATAATCTTCCGTAGCAATTGTGCTTACGAGTTTAAAAAAGCCTTCGGCTACCGTTTCATAGCTAAGCCCTAAGGAAGTATATCGCTCGGATATATTTTGATCTAGAATAATGTCTTGCTCGGTAGCGTGGATTTGCGCTTGCGCACTTCCCAAAATCGCTGGTCCTCGAAAGAAAAATGACTTGTGTACATTTCCTACAATTCCCCATTCTACGGTGCCGTAGGATAGACCTATTTTGATTCCAATTTGAAAGTCTCCAAATCTAGTTTTTAGCAAACCTTGCTCAATGAAAGAATCCCGCATGGACTGCGCGATGAAGAGTAGCCGCTGTGCCGTAAAATTAGTTTCTTCTACCAAAAAAATGGCCGTGAAGGCATCTCCCGCAAAATAGGGAACGAAGCCGCCGTGAGCATAAACCAAGTTTACTAAAGGATCAAAAATACGGTTGAGGCTAATAGAAAGTTGCTCTGCTCCCTCGCCACCTTGCTTCATGAATGTTTCCGTCAAACGGGTGAAACCGGAAAGATCGACAAACATCGTATAGGCTAGAAAATGGCCATGATTTTCTTGTCTTGCTTGGCGGACTTGAATGAAATGAGGAATCAGGTGTTTCACGAATTGGGTCTCTTCTGTAATATACTAAATCTAATTTCGACGTTATTCTCTAAACGAATTAAATACATGGAACTAAGTACACCGTGTACTTAGTTAATCTAGAACAACCTCTTACGAGTGAAACAGCCAAAATACAAAATTTATGGAGAGCGAGCTTCAAATTTCGATAGTTTTAACCGGAATAAGTGATTTAATTTGTCGTGGTACTTAATATATTTCGCTAATAATTGACGATAGAATATCAATTCAAAAGCTGTTCAAGTCAAAAGGAAATTCAATGCTCCGCCTTGCCAGGCTCAATTCTAGCTTTTCTTTTGACTGTTCGTATAGCAAAATAGCCAAAATTGACTGAGCTCTGTGCAACGCTTGGAATTTTTTGTTGTCTTTGTCGGTAGGAGGATCTATCTTTAATCCTTAAGGTCGTTAAATATTAGTTGAATTTATCCACTAAGGCTTACTTTTGAAGATTGATGCATTATTCGGTATCATAAATGCTCGTCGGATCTAAAACCTGCCGAAAAAGATGGAGTATTTGGTAACTATTTCATTTTTTGAGAGTATCCTTTTGTAAAGAACTTCAGATAAAATCGCCCTAAGCAAAAGAAAACCTTCGTTACTACTATTAGCGTGAAGCTAGGCTAAGACAGTTTTTAAACAACTTCAACTGCTAAGTCATTGCTAAAACAAAAAATGAATACCCAATGAAAACTTTTGTCTGCTTGCTGTGCCTGCAAGTACTATCCTGTACTTACTTGCTAGCACAAAAAATTGACCCGCTCAAAAAACAACTAGAAGTTACTCGTCAAGAGGCCTCCATCAAACTAGATGGAATATTAGAAGAACCAGATTGGCAACGAGCCACCGCTAGTTCCGACTTTGTGGAATATGCGCCCAATCCAGGCACAACGCCAAGCCAAAAATCAGCAGTAAAAGTGATTTATAGTAATACGGCCATGTATATTGGTGCGATGCTATATGATACACATCCCGATAGTATTTTGCAAGAAATGACGGAGCGAGATAATTTTGGGAATACAGACTGGTTTGGAATTGTAATTGATGCTTATCAAGATGGGATTAATGGTGTCGGTTTCTTTATCACGCCGGCAGGAATTCAATTTGATACCAAATATTCGGCATTGGATGGAAATAACAATGGAACCATTAATGGTGGAGATCAAAACTGGGATGCCGTATGGAGTGGCGTAACTAAAATTACGGAGGAAGGTTGGATAGTAGAGATGGAAATTCCCTATTCTGCTATTCGATTTCCCAAATTAGTTGACCAAGTATGGAACGTAAATTTCGGTAGAGTAATTCGGCGTAATCGCGAAGAAAACTATTGGAATCCAGTGGATCCAGAATTGAATGGTTTTGTCAATCAAGCAGGACAAATATCAGG
Source organism: Saprospiraceae bacterium (assembly GCA_045110315.1). GTDB lineage: Bacteria > Bacteroidota > Bacteroidia > Chitinophagales > Saprospiraceae > CALFBG01. The sequence continues at coordinate 13,578 of JBGCFY010000029.1, read as the reverse complement.
GATTAGTAATATTGAATCTCCAGTGCGATTATCTGCTACTCCTTTCGTCGCAACTTACCTAGAAAATTATCACGATACGCAAGAAGATCCAATTAATACTTTATCGCGATCCATTAGTGGCGGGATGGATGTGAAATACGGAATTAATGATGCTTTTACCTTAGATATGACTTTGATTCCAGATTTTGGAGAAGCACAGTCTGATAATCAAGTTTTGAACCTTTCTCCATTTGAGGTAAGGTTTGACGAAAATCGACAATTTTTTACGGAAGGTACAGAGTTATTTAATAAAGGTGGTCTTTTCTATTCTCGCAGAGTTGGGGGACGACCGATCGGTTACGGAGATGCTTTTGATCAAGTAGACGAAGAAAATGGGGAAGTACTCCTTGAAAATCCAGGCGAATCACAATTATTCAACGCCACCAAGGTTTCTGGTCGAACGAGTAAGGGACTTGGTCTAGGCGTTTTCAACGCTACGGCGAAGCGAACAGTCGCAAAAATTAAAAATAGTGAAGGGGAAGTCCGAGAGTTTGAGACGAGTCCACTAACGAATTATAATGTCTTTGTACTTGACCAAAATTTGAAGCATAATTCTTTCGTGACCTTGATTAATACTAACGTGACGCGCAGCGGAGAAAGCTACGATGCAAATGTAACGGGAACTCAGTTTTCGCTACGTAACAAAGCCAATTCTTATCAAGTTAGTGGTGGTGGAGCGGTAAGTCAAAAGTATCGTTCAACAGAGACAGAACTAGGACATCGCTGGCAACTCAATTTTAATAAAACGAGTGGTAAATTCCAATGGGGGACGGGGCTCTACGAAGAAAGTGATACCTATGATCCCAATGATCTCGGTTTCTTAGGTAGCAATAACGAACGAGAAGTGTGGGCGAGCATGAGGTATAATGTTTATAAGCCTTTTGGGAATTTTAATAGTGCTGGTGGAGGAATGTTTATTCATTATACCCAACTCTACAATCCGAATACCTTTACTGCTTTAGGAATTAATGCCTGGGCTTGGGCAGGTACCAAAAAGTTTTTCAACTTTGGTGGTGGGACCTACATTCGACCGCTGGAAAGTTTTGATTATTTTGATACTCGAACGGATGGAAGATATTACCGGTCTCCTCGATTTGCTAATTTTTGGATCTGGGCTTCTACGGATTATCGTAAGCGTTTTGCATTTGATATTAACCTAGAAACACACCTTAATGAAGAAGAGGGACGACGTCGCTATGGCGTAACTGTTGAGCCTCGTTTTCGGGTGAGTGATCGAATGCTTTTGCAGTGGGAAACTTCTGTGAATCTCAGCAAGCGAGAAGTAGGCTTCGTGGATAAAGATGAGGAAGAAGAGATCATTTTTGGTCGTAGAGATCGAACAACCGTGGAGAATACTTTCAAAACGCGCTACGTATTTAGTAACAAAATGACCTTGAGTTTTCGACTCCGACATTATTGGTCGAATGCAACGTACGCTTCCATGCATCGTTTAGGGGAAGATGGAAATCTATACGACACAGGCTATAATTCCTTTAGTGATAATAGCTTTAATTCTTTCAATATCGACATGATTTACCGCTGGCGATTTGCGCCTGGAAGTGATATTTTTATTATTTGGAAAAATAGTATTTCTCGCTGGACAGATGAGATTGCACAATTAGAGTATGATTATACTCGAAGCGTTCGCTCCCTGACGGATATCCCACAAACAAATAGTCTTTCCATAAAAATAATTTACTTTTTAGATTATCTAGACTTTAAGAAAAAGAGTTCGTGAAGTTTATCGTGATGGTAAAACATAGCTAATCAGTACGCCATTCACCCTTTTTAGATCATCTCTGGTCTAACGTAGCTTCCCAAAGAAAGTGCCTAATAGTAGTAGTAGAATCGGTCTTAGTTTTGATCCTTTTTGGAATCATATATAACTAAGGTCGATTTTTTTGTTGGAGAGCTTGAGTAGTGTTTTTAAACAACTTCAAACTTCGGTTGCTGTGTATTAGCGTTGCAAAAGCTTTAATTGTGGTCAATTCTTTGGTATTTTGTATTTTTCTTTTCAAATTGCTATTTGAATACTTGTTTTTTATAAAAGTTCCAATACCATTTAGTGGCAATTCAATCTTGTCTTAAAACTACTTCTTCGTAATAAAGAAATAGTATACTAGCATCAAAACACCACATTCGTATTGCTTCGAATGTTTTTCTTGCACTTTTGACAAGTAGTCGTAAGTATCCCAATATTAAAGTTTGACAAAGAACTCGTTTCCTGTTTCAGTTTTGTTTAACCCTGAAATTGTTAAAGAACTAAAATTTGTACTACGCTATGTATCAATTGCCCAACCAAAAAATTATAGATTTAGTAGAGGCTGCCAAGACTCCATCCGTAAGCATAAGTCCTTCGAAAGAATGGATGCTCCTTCTGTCTCCTGCCGTTTTTCCGTCGGTGGAAGAACTCGCTCAAAAAGAATATCGTTTGGCAGGAGTAAGAATAAATCCCCAAACCAACGGTCCTAGTCGCGCAAATTACTATGAAAGTTGTTCGTTATTGCGCGTGACCGATCAAAAACGATTTGAAATCAAAGGCTTAACGGGAGCATTGAAAATGAATAATATTCAATGGGCACCCGACAGTCATAAAATTGCCTTTACCCATACAACTACAACTGGAATTTCACTTTGGCAAATTGACCTTGCCACCTTCGAAGCGCAAGCTATTCCTAATACCACGATCAACGATGTAATGCCTGGGTATCCTTACAAATGGTTGTCGAATGCTAAGCAAATCATTTTTAAAGGAATTGATGTTACGCGTGGCGAACTACCAATTCAAACACGAGAACCAGAAGGCCCTATCATTAAAGAGAGTACCGCAAAAGTAGCTCCTGTAAGAACTTATCAGGACCTTCTAAAAAATACTTACGATAAACTACTCTTCGAATATTACACGCGTGCCCAATTGAAAATGTTAGATAGTACTACGCACGAAATTAACGATTTCGCGGCAGCAGGAATGATTCAAAGCTTTGATCCTGCGCCGGGCGGAGCGTACGTTTTTGTCCAATACCTCCAAAAGCCATTTTCTTATGTAGTGCCTTACACGCGTTTTCCCTTTGTTGCTTTAGTGTATGATCTTCAAGGAAAAAAAGTACGAGAAGTTGCAAAGGTTGCTTTAGCGGAGCACGTGCCTAATAAATTTGGAGCAGTAAGAAAAGGGGCTCGTGCTTTTCAGTGGCGCGCCGATGTTGCAGCTAGTTTGTACTGGGTAGAAACACAAGATGATGGCGATCCTAAAAAAGAAGTTGCTGTACGTGATATTTTATTTTGCTTATCTGCACCTTTTCTTGGAAGCGCCAAAGCGAGTCTATCTTTCCAATTGCGGTATGGTGGTATTCACTGGGGAAATGATGCCGTTGCGATTAGTTACCAATGGACTTGGGAAAATCGGAGGATGGTGACGAAACTCTGGTCGCCGAAAGCAGCACCGCAAACAATAACGACTTTATTTGATCTATCTTGGGAAAACGAATACGATAGTCCTGGCAGATTTGCATTCAAACGCAATCAATTTGGGCGGAATATTTTAGCGCTTAACTTGACGGGGGAAAAAGTATTGCTTTTTGGAAAAGGAGCTTCCCCCGAAGGGAATCGACCTTTTATTGACGAACTTAATGTTAAAAACCAAAAAATAGCGCGGTTATGGCGTTCGCAAGCGCCTTTCTACGAGCAAGCCATGGCAGTGATTGATGTTGATCAAAAAATATTTTTAATTAAAAAAGAAACAACGGAGTCTCCGGCTAACTTCTTTATTAAAAACCTAACGGAAACCTCTGAACAGCAATTAACTCAGTTTGAAAATCCGTACGCTAATTTATTGAAAGTAAAGAAGCAGTTACTCCGTTATCAACGAGCAGATGGGGTTGAATTATCTGGTACTTTATACCTTCCCGCAAACTATGATTTAGAGAAAGATGGTCGTTTGCCCGTTTTGATGTGGGCGTATCCCAAAGAGTTTAAAAGTAGATCCGCAGCGAGTCAGCTCAAAGCTTCTCCTTACGAATTTATGCGTTTTGGTTGGAGTACTCCTTTGTTCTGGGTGACGCAAGGCTATGCTATTTTTGATGATTTTAGTATGCCGGTCATTGGGGAAGAAGAAAAAGAACCCAACGAAGAATTTATTAGTCAATTGGTCGCCGGAGCGGAAGCAGCGATCAATTTTTTGGTAGAAATGGGAGTTGCGGATCGAAACCGAATTGCGGTGGGCGGACATTCATATGGCGCTTTCATGACGGCGAATTTACTGGCGCATAGTGATCTTTTTGCTGCAGGAATTGCTAGAAGTGGTGCTTACAATCGAACCTTAACACCCTTTGGCTTTCAGGCAGAAGAACGTTCCTTATGGGAAGCTCCCGAGACGTACATCAAAATGTCGCCGTTTATGTATGCGAACCAAATTAAGACTCCACTTTTACTCATTCACGGCGAAGCGGATAATAACGCAGGAACCTATCCGATGCAGAGCGAACGATTTTTTAGTGCGCTAAAAGGGCACGGGGCAAAAGTAAGGTTGGTGATGTTGCCTCACGAAAGCCATAGTTATAAAGCCCGAGAATCTATTTTGCATATGTTGTGGGAAATTTCTCGCTGGCTGGATTTGCACGTAAAAAATAAGCAAGAGCAGTTGATGACCGACGGCGCGCAAAAAAAGGAAGTTTAAGGTTGTAGTTAGTGGCTACTAATCGCAAGCAGCTTAAAATATAAAAGCGCCTTTCCGGTATAGACGAGAAAGGCGCTTTTAGCTTATTTTAAAACATGGATTAAGTTTTTTCTTTTTGCAAATCGATATTTAATTCATCTAATTGCTGTTGGTCGATCGGAGAAGGCGCATCAATCATCATATCTTTTCCTTGGTTATTTTTAGGAAAGGCAATGAAGTCTCTGATGGAAGCTTGTCCATTCATGACGGCACAAAGTCGGTCAAAGCCAAAAGCAATTCCCCCGTGTGGTGGTGCGCCGTATTCAAAAGCACCCATTAAGAATCCGAATTGATTTTCTGCTTCTTCTTTGGTAAAACCCAGCAAATCAAAATTTCTAGATTGCAATGCTCGGTCGTGAATTCTGATGGAACCACCGCCAATCTCCGCACCGTTAATGACCAAATCGTAAGCATCCGCTTTCAAACTTTTCATGGTGTCGTGATCTCCAGTAAGCATACGGGGCACATCTTCTTTCTTTGGCGAAGTAAAAGGGTGGTGCATCGCGTGGAAACGTTCTGAGTCTTCGTCCCATTCCAATAAAGGAAAGTCAACTACCCAAAGCGGTTTAAAATCGCCAGCTTTCATCAAACCCATGCGGTTACCCATTTCTAGGCGAAGGTCACTTAACTGCTTCCGTGTTTTTTCTGCTTCTCCAGAAAGAATCAAGAGTAAATCTCCTGGTTTAGCATTAAATTGCGCTCCCCAAACTCTAAGGTCATCTTCACTAAAAAACTTACCGACGGAAGATTTAATACTACCATCTTCGGCGAATTTAACGTAAACTAAACCTTTTGCTCCGATTTGTGGTCGTTGCATCCATTCGGTTAGTTTTTTAATATCTTTATTAGAATACGCACCCGCTTGTTGTTCAGCACAAATTCCTACCACTAACTCTGCGTCATCAAAAACACTAAAACCTTTGTTCTGAGCGACATCGTTAAGTTCTACAAAAGACATCTCAAAACGGAGATCTGGTTTGTCGGAACCATACAAGCGTAAAGCATCATCATACTGCATTCGAGGAAAATCAGGTAACTCAATATCCAAGGTCGTTTTGAAAAGTGATTTGGTTAAGCCTTCAAAAGTATTTAAAATTTCTTCTTGAGTAACGAAAGACATTTCGCAGTCAATTTGAGTAAACTCTGGTTGTCGATCGGCTCGTAAATCTTCATCTCGGAAGCACTTTACAATTTGGAAATACTTATCTAAACCGGAAACCATCAAGATTTGCTTGAAGGTCTGTGGCGATTGTGGTAAAGCGTAAAATTGTCCAGGGTTCATACGACTAGGAACGACAAAATCTCGCGCTCCTTCCGGCGTACTTTTAATTAAAAAAGGTGTTTCTACCTCAACAAATTGTTGCTCCGCAAGATATTTTCTACTGGCAATCGCCAAGTTACTTCTGAAAATAATATTTTCTTGCACCTTTTTTCTACGGAGATCAAGGTAACGGTACTTCATGCGGAGATCGTCTCCACCATCGGTATTATCTTCAATGGTGAAAGGCGGCGTTTGGGCAGCGTTGAGAACTTCTAATTGACTAATTTCAATCTCGATATCTCCCGTTGCGCGATTAGGGTTTTTATTACTTCGTTCCCTTACTTTTCCAACTACTCGAATGACAAACTCTCTACCTAATTTTCGTGCACTTTCACAAAGTTCGGCGTTATCATCCATATTGAATACGAGTTGCGTAATGCCATAACGATCTCGTAAATCGATAAAGGTCATGCCACCAAAATCTCTACTGGTAGCCATCCATCCACTTAAAGTAACTTCTTGATCGATGTGGTTCATTCTAAGTTCTCCACAATTGTGCGTGCGATACATATTTTTCTGTTTAATTCAGCTAGTGCTTAAATTGGTTTACTCTATGGTAGCGTTTAGATTTAGACTGTTGGTTTCGCTACAGACTTTCTAGTCATAAAGTTTAATCATTAATAAATGACTTATTTTTATAATATTGTCAAGCATTGTGCCACAAAAATATGATTATTTGTTTAGAATTGCTGGTTTACTTTATGAAGTTTTTAAACTACTTTGATGGGATAATGTCGGATATTTAAATTTTTTGTCAAGGAAGTTGTTTTAAAATAGAGCTTAATACCTACAGCTAAAGCATTGAAAATCAGTACTTCTACTTTTTATCGTCACCGCAGCTACGGCTGCGAAACTCAAAAAGAGCATCGTCCTGACTTCCAAGCCTTTAACTTCGGTCGCTAACATCATTTTAAAACAACTTCAAGATGTAGGCTACTTCGTAGGCTCAGCTTTCATTTTCTCGTTTCTAATCAGTCATTATCCCAAATAATTACTAGTACAAATTAACTCACTTATCAACTTGCACTATCTTTTGAGCTTCTATTTCGCTAAAAAGCCTCGCCAGTGCTCTGGTATTGTCTACGCCTGCCTGTCGGCAGACAGGTTTCTTGCCTCGTTTAGGGTCAAAACTATTTTCAAATTATTGTAAACTCAATTTCCGCGAACTACTTAAATTGAAGAATTTTTTGTGATAAAATGCTGAGATTGACAAAAAAGATGAATCATTATGATAAATTTGAGCTGTAGTTACTACGATGGATTGGTTCCGCTTGAATTTTGGACGCTGTGGTGGTATGGTGAATAAGATAATCCGAGATAATATAGAGGTATGGCTAGTTCCAAGAAGACAAATAAGTTTGGCACCGGACCGGTATTTTTTACCGCCATTTCTACGATTTTAGGGGCGGTAATGTTTCTACGGTTTGGTTATGCCGTTGGAAATGTTGGCTTATTGGGCACCATTGCTATTATTCTCATCGGACACGCAGTAACTATTCCTACCGCAATGGCAATTGCGGAGATTGCAACCAATCAAAAAGTAGAAGGTGGTGGAGAATATTACATTATCTCTCGCTCCTTTGGTCTTGTCATTGGTTCTTCCATTGGTATTGCGCTCTATTTCTCACAAGCCATTAGTGTTGCTTTTTATATTATCGCTTTCGCAGAATCTTTTGGGAGTCTTTTTACTTACATCGCTCAAAGTTTTGACTTACATCCTACGATACAGTGGTTGTTAGACAAAAAACAGACGGTAAGTATTCCGGCACTTTTTGTGCTAACGGTCATCGTATTAGCAAAAGGTGCTGACTTGGGAGTGAAAGCGCTTTACTTGGTAGCTTTCACGTTGATTCTTTCGCTGGTTGCATTCTTTGTTGGTAGTACACCGTATAGCCAAACTCACGAACTAGAATGGACGGCGAAGGTAGGAGATAATGTGATCATTACACCGGATACGGCTACCTTTCAACCGACTTACGAACTAAGACCTAACGTACTAGACTCTAGCTATCAAGATACAACACAAGAAGTCATTCGGGCGGAAGTCATTCCTCCCGTAGAGAACAATAATAAATCCTCAGATAATCAATTACCTGCTAGCTTCTTTGTCGTCTTTGCTATTATTTTCCCAGCCTTTACGGGAATGACCGCTGGCGTTGGACTTTCGGGAGATTTAAAGCATCCACGTCGATCAATTCCGCTAGGTACGCTAGCTGGAACCTTGACGGGAATGGTAGTCTATTTATTCATTGCCTACAAATTAGCGATTTCGGCGAGTCCAGCAGATTTGGCGAATACGGATCACTTGATTATGGCGGATATCGCTTGGCAAGGTTGGTGGATTGTTCCATTAGGACTAGCTGCCGCAACGGTTTCGTCGGCTTTGGGCTCTTTGATGGTTGCACCTCGAACTTTACAAGCCATTGCAAAAGATCAAGTACTACCTTCCGCTACGATGAATTTTTGGTTGTCTCGCGGTAGAGGAGAACGAGCAGAGCCCTTTAATGCTACGCTAATTACCGTCTTGATTTCTTTCGTTTTTGTAATGATTGGAGGATTGGACTTTGTGGCGGGAATCATTGCCATGTTTTTTATGGTGACTTACGGCTCTTTATGTCTCATTTCTTTTTTACAACATTTCGCGGCGGATCCTTCGTATCGACCAACGTTTAAATCCAAGTGGTACTTATCGTTATTTGGTGCTTTTGCCTGTTTTGGTTTAATGTTTTTAATGAATCCGGGCTACGCCATTTTAGCAATTGTTTCTTTGATTTTATTCTACATTTTGGTAAGTTACTATAATCCAGATAAGCAGAATATTGCCTTAATTTTTCAAGGAGCGATTTTTCAGCTGAGTCGTCGATTAAGGGTTTTTGTGCAAAAAGCAGACAAAGAACAAACGGGGAGTTGGAGACCTTCGATCGTTTGTATTTCCGAGAATTCTTTTGAACGATTCGGTGCGTTTGATTTATTGCGATGGATTTCCCATAAGTATGGATTTGGTACTTATATCCACAAAGTTTCAGGCTACTTATCAAAAACAACGAATCAAGAAGCTAAAGCCGCAAAGTCTAGATTGATTAGTTTGGCAGAAGCGAGTAATAGTAATATTTACATTGATACTTTAGTTAGTCCATCTTATACTTCGGCGATTGCCCAAGTTATTCAATTACCTGGAATTTCAGGGACAGAGAACAACTTGCTGATGCTAGAATACTCGAAGTTGCGTCCAGAAAACTTGGGTAATATTGTCGATAATTTCAAATTGATTAAGTCGGTAGATTTTGACGTTGTAATCTTAGGGAGTACGGAGAAAGGTTTTGGTATCAAACAAAAAATCCACATTTGGATTACTTCCAACGATTATGAAAATGCCAACCTAATGATTTTATTGGGATACATTTTGCTTGGACATAAGGATTGGAATAAAGGCTTTATCAAAATTTTTGCGATTTATCCCGAAGAAACTTGTGAGTCAGAACGTGATCGTCTCTTTGAGATTATTGAGGCAGGACAATTACCAATTTCGTTTAATAATATTCAAGTGATTCCCCGCAAAGGGAAAATTGATACGAGGTCCATTATCAGCGAAAAGTCGAAAGATGCGGATATGACGATTATTGGCTTTAGAGGAGAATCTCTCAAGCACGAAGGCGTAAGTGTTTTTGATGGCTATAACAATATTGGAAATACACTTTTTGTCAATGCTGCTCAGCAAAAACAAATTAAATAGCGAGCCGAAACTCTTCCGACTCGCTATATAAATTGTGCGCTTATTATCACTTTCTTCGTTTGTTCGAGAAGCTTCGCTAGTAAGCGTAGATCATTGACTTGGTCCCAAATAGTTTTCCATCTATATAAAGACTATAGTACAAAATACCATTTTGATGACGATGATGATCGTGGTTGTACCAGATTTCATTCATTCCTTGCTTTAGCGTAATAGGCGTGCGATACAAAGCTGCTCCTTTGCTATCACTGACGCGAATTTCGGCCGATTGAAAAGAAAAAGGCTGCTCCACCCAAACACCAATCGAAGTTTGATCGTCAAAAGGATTAGGTCGGTTTTGCAAAAGCTCTATTTTGCGATCAGCAATACTTTTTCCCGTTGAGACGGAACTAAAGCTAACAAGTTCATTTGAAAATAGACTCTCAATTCCTTGGTCGTCAACCGTTGCTACCGAAACGAAATAAGGCTGTCCTAAACTTAAACCAGTGATCGTTGCCTCCGTTTGAGTAATGGTATAAACCGAATCAAAATCATTGGAAACAGAACGTACCCCCACTCTGTAGATCCCATAATCATTAGGATCATCAAAGACTATTTTCAATCCTGGGCCAAGCGGTGCTGCGGAGACTAAATTCGGCGTGATTGGTCCTATTGCTGCCATCGCCGCCGCGTTACCATTGAGTAAAGCATTACGATAGAGGTAATTAAAATCAACAAAAAAGCTATCTAATATTTGATCACCGTCGGTATCTATACCCAAAATATCATCTTCGGTATGTTGGCGATCGTGGTATTCTGGATCAGAAACGCCTGCGTCTCCGTGTTCATTGGCAGAAGTAAATCGTACGGCAGCGTAGCCTTTTTGCCGAAAAGGAATATGATCTCCACCGCGACCGGTACGATCTTCTCCACTCATGATGTTTATAATGGGCTTTACGGAAAGTTGAGCCCGTAGATTTTCTTGGTATTCTAATTTTACGAAACGGGCTAAACTTTTGTGAGGAGAATTGAAAGAGGAAAAAGAATATAGTCGGACATTAATACTATCAATATCGTTTAATCCCGGACAGCCCGGTGGAGAAGCCGTTTCGCCACAAGCGATACCACCGACGATATCATTATTGAGAACGGCATGAATTTGTACACCTTTATTTTCACAATACTCGGCAAAGGCAGCTGCCCCGAATAATCCTTGTTCCTCTCCGATGGTCAACATAAAAACAATCGTTCGATTGAAAGTGTATCGACTCATAACACGGGACAACTCTAGAACGAGTGCCGAACCACTACCATTGTCCTCCATCCCGTGCGCTTGGCAATCTCCGTCGCAGAGATCTTTACAACGAGAATCGAAATGCGCTTCCACCAAAATAATTTCCTCGTGCTGCGGACCAACTCCAGGAAGGACTGCGAGAATATTTTTATGCCGATTCATCTCACAAATAGCCTGATCAAATTGTAAGTAGGATACAATCAAACGATCACCATTGTCTGCATTGAAAGCATTAAATTTTTGGTGTGCCCAAACTCTTGCTGCTCCAATTCCAGTCGTTGTACTCGTTGTATCGGAGCCAGTATTCCGATTGTCAAAGACGGACATTTCGATTAAGCAATTTTTAAAATTTTCTGGAGAAAGCTCATTCACCAAATCAGTAACAATAGTTTCGGGTTGATCAATGACCACATCAGGTACGTAATCGGCTGGATTGTAATCTCCCAGTAAAATAGATTCTGCGAGTGGATTGGTCAATAAGATATTAGTTTGGGCAGCTAAGGACGATATCGTTAGTAATGCACATAATAATAGGTGTAATTTTTTTTTCATAAGGAGAGGGTCTATTTGGTGGCGCAACTATAGCAATTAGAACGCCAATGAAAAAGATGATAAGTTAGCATCAATTTTATCCAACTTCTTAGCCTAAGTTAGCGAGTTGTTTTTAATTAATAGAATTTTTAAAGAACTTCTAAACGAAAAAATCCATTTAGCAAGTCTTTAAACTATACTAAATGGATTTTAGCGGGAGCATTTTAATTGAAGCGTTTAATGCTTGAGCACTACTTTTTTAGTATAAAATTTATTACCTGCTTGTACCCGTAATAAATAAACACCATCCGAGAAAGCTTGCGTATTAATTGATTGTAAGCCCAAGCTACTCGTCAAGCGCTGGTGATGCAACTTTTGCCCTAAAGCGTTGAACAAAAATATTTCGTCGATGCCTTCTCCATTCTGTAAATTCAGATAGAGTTCTTCATTTGCTGGATTAGGGAAAACGGAAAGTTGACGACTGTCCCCAATTTCTGTTGTAGAAGCAGGATCTTCTAAAATTAAAAAATGATTATTAGAAACATTGAAGAAAATATTGTCGTGGGCTTTGATCTTGATTCTCGCAAACACTAAAGTCTCGTCGGGTACGGTGATAAATTCACTCCCATCATTTGGCGTATTGAGCGCTAAAATAGAGTGGAAACTAAACTCCGTTCCTGCATAAAGCATGATATCGACGTGGCTACAGTTGACTGGTGATTGATCCGTATTCGCGACATCCCAAGTAATTTCTACTTGCTGGTTACCTTCCCACTGAATACCAGGTGCATTAGGAGAAGTTACACTGAATGGTCCTGCCGCTTGGCTAGCTTGGAAAACTAAGTTAGTAGAAGCACTCCCGCCACCGCCGGGATTGTTGTCTCGAACAACGACGTTAAAGCTAAATCCTCTTGTATAGCTTGGTAAGACTTCTAGTGGAGAAGTAACATTATTAATCACGTTGGCTATTTTTGGAAATACTCGAGTAGAGTCTTCGGTAGGCGAGAAGGAGCGAAAAGAAGGAGCATTGCCCGTTGGTTCCCCTAAGGTACTGACTGGACCTGCGTTGAATTGTTCCCAACAATAAGTCAATTCATCTCCATCGGGATCCGTAGCTTGTGCAGTAAGTTCAAACGGGGTAAGAATTGGGATAAAAAAGTCACCAACTCTGGTCGTAACGGAAGGTGGTAGATTATTGGTTGGAATTTCCTCAAAGCAACCACCTTGTGTGTTGAGGTAATTGTTCATCTGATCCAAACTAACACCGTGAAAGTAATCCCCACTGCTAAATTGTACATTACTTGCGCCACACAATCCTGCGTAGGCCATAATCGTACTACCACTACCGGGTTCGTATCCAGTCGGTGTACCTCCAGGACCATTGCAATTGTTAAAGGTATGAAAAGCTGATAATTGATGTCCGATTTCATGGCTAACGTAATCAACGTCGAAGGTTGTTCCTTCTGGCGGATCAATTCCGGTGACACCTTCCCCTTTATCGCCTGAACAAACGACCCCTAAACCTGCAAGTCCGGCTCCTTCCGTAGCGAATACGTGTCCGATATCATAATTTCCGTTTCCGATATTGGCATTTAGAACCGCTGTATTTGTATTAAGCATATTTCCGGCACTATTGTTATTGTAAGGGTCTGTAGTGGCATCGGTGAAAATAATTAGATCATTGTCTGCTACTATAAGAAACCGCACCGATAGGTCAATTTCATAAATCAGATTAACTCGATTAATCGTTGTGACCACAGCGGCTAAAGCATCCGTAGCGCTGCCGTGGTAGTTGGTATATTCTCCTGTGGTTGCAACAGCAATTCTTAAGGTTCGCAGGTTTTCGCCTACGCTGCTGGTACCTCGGCTTGTCGCTAAATTTTTGTCAAGAAAATCATCCTCACTAAAATTTATCCCACAGAAATGCTTGCGATCGGTTGGCGGGATACGATCTTTTTTATAATAGGAAACAT
>JBGCFY010000028.1:0-27192 GCA_045110315.1 Saprospiraceae bacterium | reverse complement strand
AAAAGTAACCATTGTATCCAGGTAGTAGCGGGTGTGGTGGGCAAGCGGAGCGTCGTTTTTTGGTATAACCAGTACATCAAACCACTCATCATAAAAACCACTAAAAGTAAATACCAGTATTCCACAATGTACTTGGGAATCAGGTGAATCGTATTCCGAAATAAAGCTAAATCACTCCAAATTGTTCGCCGAAAGGCAAATTCAAAAAAACCAATGTCAATGCATTCTACCAAAATTGCCAAACTATTAAGACCGACGAACAAAAATCGTTGTATCGATTGATACCACTGCTTGGCTCTCCAAGGACTGGGAATCAGGTAACTCAAAATCAATACGGAATTCACGTAGATGATCGCCGTGATATCAAAACGAATGGCTTGCAAAAAAATGCCGAGTAGGGTAGCGGTGTCACTCGTCGGAAAAAAAGATTGGTGTACTCCGTAAAAAAGGAGCCGACAGCCACTAAATAAGATTAGGACGAGCCCCAATCGCAACAATAACTCTTTTAAATAATGGAGGTTTGCGCGGTATTTATCGTTCAAGATCGTGAAGAGTTTGACGGGTTAATTTGAAAGGGCAAAGGTAGCTTTATTCTGAGTTTCCACCAAAATTATCAGGACTATTGCTGATTGTTTTTAGGATGGGTACTTTGGGCGTAAAAGGGAAGCTAGTAGCGTCAGAGATAAATAATGAAATTTTACAAATTTGTAGTAGGAACAGTAGGAAAAGGCTTGCATGAGAGTCAAAATATATATACCTTGAGTTTATATTTAACGATCATTACGTTGATCAAAAAATAAAAGAAATTGTATCGCTGAACTTCGGTTTAGGGATATAATAAGTGGTTTTCTGAACTGCTTATAAAAGAAAATACCTTTGCAAGTATCTAAGTTTTGGTCCAACAGTTATTAAATTAGGGAAAGTCTCAAAACAACTAGGGCGGGCCCCAGCCGTTGACTTGTCCGGTTCTCTTTGATTTATCATCGAGACAAGGGGATTACTGAACCGTTTTGGCAACCCTATTCGTGTCATAAAGGGTCCAAAAACACCCGATGCTTGTGAGGTTTTTCTTTTTTTATGCCGCAGCCCTTTCGAGCGAGCGCCATTAACACTGCTCGATTTTTCGGTGTTCTGCCGAGAATCAAATCCCTAAGATAAAGTTTGGTAAGTTGTTTATAATTCTGGAGGAATGACGTTCTTGAAATGACCATTGAGTTGTGCTCTTTTTCGGAGCCGTTCCATTTCTCGAACCACGGGAATCAAATTTGTCATATGGGTTAAGATAAACTCTTGGCGTTGTATTTCGGATGGCAAGCAAAGAAATTCATATTCCTGCTCCAAAGAAAAACCAACGTGATGGGCAATTTCATAGGTCGAGAAGGCTCGACCATTTTCAGGAATGGTTTTTTTGACGTTGAGTACACTGTATAATTCAGAAAGATTGTTTAAAATGGATTCATTGAGTTCCAAATCTTTCTCATTACTGTTTGCTAGTCGTTCAATATCCGCTCCAGCGTAGAGTTTGTTGGGAGTGATGCGGTAATATTCTTTGATTTTGAAAATGTCAAGTCCGCGGGTTTTAATGTCGATTTCTCCACTATCGTAGCGTTTTTCTACGCTGAGTAACTCCATCTCCGTCCCAAAATTCATCACTTCACTATTGATAAACCCTGGAATTCCGAAGGTAATATTGTTTTCCTCACACTCTCGAATAAGCTGCTTATAACGCGGCTCAAAAATGTGTAAATTCAAGCTTTCGCCAGGATATACAACTAGTTTTAGTGGAAATAAGGGTAGAAAATCAGTCATGATATAGTGTTCTTTTATTAGACCTGCTACTAAATTTTTTAGCATAAAGTCTATTTGATAACGGCAAAGGGACAAAAATTATTGAATATTTATGGGTACTTATTCCCAGTGACCTACTTTTATTTTTACAAATTCAGTTCCAACTTTTGGCACTATTTTAAAACAACTTCTTTAGATAACTTGTGTGAAAAAACGAAATAATCAGGCTTGAAGTTAAAAATATAAGATTTCATTATGCTTTATAACGAGAAAATACGAACTTCGGTTTAAGATGGTTGTCATTATTTTTATAAAGAAGTTGTTTTAAAACAACTTCCAAAAAAACAACTACTATTCCATCAAGAATTACGAATTATTGTAGAACCCAGAAACCAAAACTCACCCATTGCGTAGCATTCATTAAGATTAAAGATGAAAAGTACTACGACCCAAACAACTTTCGAAAAACTGCAAAAGGGGAACAAATACTCAACGGTTCCCAACGAATACTCATTGCTCAAGTTTCTTTAGTACAAAACATTTAATTTTAAAAATAAAGAATTTTTGGCTGGAGAACTTCTATTAAAAGTATGACTTTCTTATATATTTTAATTATTTTTAATGTGTTGTAGGTTTTATAACAATTAATGGTAAAATCCCTTTAAACTAAATCGAACAAATAATGCTAAATCGACTTCCTGTTCTGCTCAAATCCAGCTTTATTTTTTTACTGCTAACCACCGTCACTTTGCTACAATTTTCTTGCAAAAAGGAATACAAGGCGAAGACCATGTCCAACAAAATTAATAATTACGTTTACGCCTATACTTCGGGGGTAATTTCTAATGCCGCTCCGGTCAGAGTACGTTTCGTCAGCGCCGTGGTGGATAAAAGCAAAATCGGCGCAGTAACAAAATCTGACTTAATCTGGTTTACACCCAAAATTGATGGAACGGCCATCTGGGAAGATGATCGAACCATCTTGTTTACGCCGACAGAAAGCTTGGCGCCCAATCAAAACTACGTAGGAAATGTATCCCTCCAATCGCTTTTTGAAGGTGTCGAAGAGGAAGTTAAAGTTTTTGAATTTGATTTTCGCACCAAAGAGTTATTCTTCGAAGTGACGACGGAAGGTATGCAAACGGTTAATAAAGATACGAAAGAACAGGAGTTATCGGGGAAGGTTTTTATCTCTGACGCCGTAGCTGCCGAAAACGTCGAAGCGTTGCTGGTCGCAGAATATAATGGTAAAGCAATGCCCATCCGTTGGAATCACGCCAATACTTTAAATCACCAGTTTACGATTCCAGGTATTCAACGAAATAAGGAAGATACGGATTTGGTACTGACTTGGAAAGGAAGTCCCATCGGTGTTAAAGAGAATGGCACACAAGCTGTTTCTATCCCTGCTATTGGTAATTTTAAAGTGATGAACGCGCGGGTTGTTCAACACCAAGATCAATATTTTGTCTTACAATTCTCCGATCCCTTATCGCAAGCTCAAAACTTTACGGGTTTGGTACGAATTAAAGATTACGATGGCAAATTGAAATTTACGGTTGATGGAAACCAATTGCGTGTTTATCCTTCCAAGCGGATTTCGGGTAGTCGGACGGTTAATCTCTATCCAGGTATTTTGAATACCGATAAGGTGAAAATGCAGCAAGCAGGGAATTGGAAAATTACTTTCGTAGATAGCAAACCACAAGTAAGATTGGTCGGACAAGGT
Organism: Saprospiraceae bacterium; assembly: GCA_045110315.1. Classification (GTDB taxonomy): domain Bacteria; phylum Bacteroidota; class Bacteroidia; order Chitinophagales; family Saprospiraceae; genus CALFBG01. Next base: position 23,675 of record JBGCFY010000028.1, on the reverse strand, counting down.
GTCATTATGCCCAATTCGGATGGCTTAGTTTTGCCTTTCGAGGCAATTAGTCTTGATGCCGTAGACGTCGAAGTTTTTAAAATATACAATGACAATATCCTTCAATTTTTGCAAACGAATCAATTGGATGGTGGTACGAAATATTATAATAACTACGATTATGAATATGGACACAATTACGGTGGAGACTTAGCCAGAGTTGGTCGCATCGTATTGCAAAAGAAAGTATCGTTGAGTGAGTTGAATCCTACGGCGAAAGCGGGCGAATGGACTAGATATGCACTGGATCTTCGCAGTTTGATCGTCGCAGATCCTTACGCTATTTATCAAGTGAGAATTGGATTTAGAAAAAATTATACGAACTATGCTTGTGAAAGCGATGATCCTGCTACGGACAACCTAGCGACCATCGAAAATCCTTTTGATGAAGAGGGAGAAATCAAATCCATCATGAATGGATCAGCCTGGTATAGTGGCTATCGGTATAAGCATAAAAAAGATCCTTGTTATCCTGCTTATTACCACTCAGAAAATTTTGTTCAACGTAATATTTTTTCTTCTAACCTCGGAATGCTAGCGAAGCAAGGGGAAGATGGAAGTGTCTTAGTGGTGGTAACGGATTTGAGAACTTCTAAGCCAATAGAAAATGTGCATTTAGAATTTTACGATTATCAGCAACAACTTTTGCGCTCGGCGAATACAGATAAAATGGGCATGGTGAAAATTGATGATTTGGAACAAAAGCCTTTTATTGTAATGGCAGATCACGATGAGCAAAAAGGCTATTTGCGATTGATCGATGGAAGTTCGTTGTCGCTCAGTCGATTTGATGTGGCCGGTAACAAAACTCAAAAAGGACTAAAAGGCTTTATCTACGGAGATCGTGGTGTGTGGCGACCAGGAGATTCGATTTATTTGGATTTTGTACTAGAAGATAAATCAGGGAAACTACCAGTTGATCATCCGGTAAGTTTTGAATTATACGATGCTCGGGGACAGCTTCAGCAAAAAAGGACGAGTATTGATAACGTCAATAATATTTATCCATTGGCTTGTGCAACGGCAGCGGATGCACCCACGGGTAATTGGCGCGCACTCGTAAAAGTCGGTGGCGCAAGTTTTCAAAAATATTTAAAAGTAGAAGCAGTTAAACCTAACCGGTTAAAAATTGATCTCGATTTTGGGAAAGCGGAATTAGCGGCATCAGACTTGAACTTACAAGGTGATTTAAAAGTAAATTGGTTGCACGGAGCACCCGCCAAAAATCTGAAAGCGAAAGTTGAAGTCCAATTAAAAGGTATGACAACGCAGTTTGATGATTTCAAAAAATTCATTTTTGATGACGCTCGTAGAAAAGTGAAGACAGAACCTTTTACTTTATTTGATGGTAAAGTGGATGCACAAGGAATGGCTAAAGTTTCTACTAAATTCAGTAACACGGAAGCTGCTCCTGGAAAGTTGAAAGCGAATTTTAAAATTCGTGCTTTTGAAAAAGGAGGAGACTTTAGTATTGATAATAGCTCGATTATTTACCATCCTTATGAGACCTACGCCGGAATCAATATCCCCGAAGATAAATATGGTCAGCGACAATTGAAAGTGAACGAAGCGAGTACCATTAGCTTTGCTGCGGTGAGTAAAGATGGACAAGCTAAAGGCGGTAAATCCCTCGACGTGGGCTTATACCGTGTTAATTGGCGTTGGTGGTGGGATCAAGACAATGACAATAGTTCTCAATTCAACTCGGGTAATCACCATGGTGCGATTAAAACAGCTCAATTGACCACCAAACAAAATGGTAAAGTGGATTGGACCGTTGCCGTTACGGATTGGGGGCGTTACTTGGTTCGGGTTTGTGATCCCGTTTCAGGACATTGTGCAGGGACTTATTTCTACGCCGGTTATCCTTGGTACGAAGAAGGGGGAAGTTTCAATCGACAAGAAGCAGCGATGTTGGCTTTTGCAGCCGGAAAGAAAACCTACGAAGTGGGAGATCAAATAGAATTGAGTATTCCTACCGGAGAAGAAGGTCGAGCTCTCATTTCTATTGAAAATGGAACAACGGTATTAGAAACATATTGGCTTGACGCCAAACCGGGAGAAAATATTTTCAAATTTGAAGCGACCGAAAAGATGACTCCAACGATCTATGCAAACGTAGCATTGATCCAGCCGCACGGACAAGTCAAAAATGATTTGCCGATGAGAATGTACGGTGTGATCCCAATTCGGGTAGAAGATCCAGCAACGAAACTTGAACCTAAGATCAAAATGCCCGAAGTACTCGAACCGGAGTCTTCCGTCGTGGTGGAAGTTTCTGAAGGATCGGGTAAGGCAATGGCGTATACAATTGCATTGGTAGATGATGGTTTATTAGACTTGACTAATTTTCAAACCCCCGATCCATGGAATCATTTCTACGCAAGAGAAGCCTTAGGCGTTAAAACTTGGGATTTATATGATAAAGTATTAGGTGCGTACGGTGGTAACTTAGAACGAATTTTAAGTATTGGTGGAGACGGCGAAAAAGTGAAAGTAAAAGAAGGAAAGAAAGCCAATCGCTTTGAACCAGTAGTGCGTCACCTAGGTCCGTTTTTCTTGAACCCAGGTAAAAAAGCACAACACAAAATTGAGATTCCCAATTACGTAGGCTCTGTCCGTACCATGGTCGTTGCAGCTAATAAAACGGCTTACGGTAGTGCTGAAAAAACGACGCCAGTACGCAAACCTTTAATGGTACTCGCTACCTTACCACGGGTACTCGGTCCAACAGAAAAGTTGCGGTTGCCCGTCACGGTATTTGCGATGGAGAAGAAAGTTAAAGCGGTAAAGATTACGGCGAAGGAAGTCAGTGGTTTAGTCAATTTTGTTGGTGGCACAGAACAAAGTTTAAATTTTGACGGACCGGGAGAACAAATGGCTTATTTTGATATCGAAGTTGACGAGAATATTGGTGTCGCTAAATTTGTCGTAACGGCAACTGGTGGAGGCGAAACGGCTTCGCAAGAGATTGAAATCGACGTGCGTAACCCCAATCCATTTGTAACGGATGTAAAAACTGAAATTCTACAAGCCAGCGCAGACTGGAATATTTCGATTGATCCCGTAGGTATCATTGGAACGAATAAAGCGATCTTAGAAGTATCAAGTATTCCGCCGATTAATTTGGGGAGTCGCTTAGATTATCTATTGCGTTATCCACATGGTTGTTTGGAACAAACGACGTCAACGGCATTTCCATTATTATATGTTGATCGTTTGTTGGAATTGAATAGCGAACAAAAAGAAAAACTACCTAAAATTGTGCGAGCGACTATTGAACGTTTGAAAAACTTTCAAATGGGCGATGGCGGTTTTGCCTACTGGCCAGGAAGTTCTTCTCGTAACCTGTGGTCTTTGAATTACGTTTGTCATTTTTTATTAGAAGCGAAAGCGAAAGGTTATACGATGCCACCGATGATGTTGGAACGTGCCTTAGCTTTACAAAAGAAACTGGCTAGAAAATGGGATCCGGAACAAGATCGATTAGGGCTTTACGGTCGGAATAGTAATTTGATGCAAGCGTATCGATTGTACGTTTTAGCATTAGCTAATGCTCCAGAAGTAGGGGCGATGAATCGGTTGCGGGAGCGCTCTAAGTTGGCTAATACAGCTAAATGGCGCTTGGCAGCAAGCTACGCTTTAGTGGGACAACAAGAAGTTGCAGAAGGAATAATCAACAATCTGTCTACAGAAGTTAAAGATTATCAAGAATTATCCTATAGTTTTGGATCTGGTCTGCGAGATCGTGCTATGATATTGGAAACTTTGACTATATTGGGACAGCAAAAAGAAGGAGCTGAGTTGTTGCAATTGGTGGCGAATGGATTAAGTGGAGGGCAATGGCACAGTACGCAGACGGTGGCGTATAGCCTACTGGCTATTGGTAAGTACATTGGAAAACAAAAAATATCAAAGGAGTTTAACTTTTCTTATAGTATTGCTGGTCAAGCAACCGTTAACGCTGGATCAAACAGTCCGATGATGCAGATTGAGATTCCGATTGATGGCACGGCAAGTCAAAACTTGAACTTGAAAAATACAACGAATAACGGTTTAATCTACGCAAGATTGATTAGTTCGGGGCAACCTGTAATCGGAGATCAAACAGTAGCGGAAAATGATTTGAAATTAAAAGTAGTATACAAAAACTTGAAAGGCGAATCAATTGATCCTGCGAGTATCGAACAAGGGATGGATTTTTATGCTCAAGTAACGGTAACAAATCCAGGGCGGAGAGGAATTAACTACCAAGAAATGGCTTTAACGCAAGTTTTTCCTTCTGGTTGGGAAATTCAAAATACAAGAATGGATAATTTATCACGAGGAACTGAGGATGCTAAGCCAACGTACCGAGATATTAGAGATGATCGCGTTTATGCTTACTTTGATATCCCAAAAAATAAAACGAAAGTTTACACGGTACAGCTAAATGCAGCTTATCCGGGAAGATATTATTTACCCTCCGTGTCTTGTGCAGCCATGTATGACAATACAATTAGTGCACGGCAGCCAGGCAAATGGGTAGAAGTGGTTCGACCACAAGGACTTTGATATTCGGCCTAAAAAATAGGACGAATGTTTTTTGTTGAATTCGGCATCTCTAATCTTAGATTAGAGGTGTTTTTTTTTGGACTTTTCTAAGAAGTTGCTGTAAAGTGATCATTGAAATAATGGAAGGAATATTTTGTAAAAAATATTCTAGCTAATCTCTACTTCAATTTCCGTTTCTTCTGTGGAACTTACTAATATTGGGGTTGGCGTAATTTCGGGAGTAAATGTTTTGGTGGAGAAAGATGACTCCTGCTTAGATCTTTTTTCGCTTGCTTTGTTTGCTGTAGTTGCTGTAGTTGTAGCTGCCTGTCGGCTAGCAAAGAATAATAATGCGGAAAGAAACGAGCAGTTTAGAAAAAAACTAGGGTTTAAGATGGTATTCCAATTGGTAAATGCTGCGGAGTAAACCAAACTAGTCGCGCATAATGTTATGCTTAGCCAGACGATTGCTTGTATCCAGAAGAAGGAGAGCACAAATGATTCTTTTTGACGAGGACCAAAGAAAGTAGTAATCAATGTTAAACCGAAAGTGCTACTAAATAGAATCACGGACGTCTCAGCATGAAATAAGTTAATATTACTCAAGAAAAAGAGAAAACTGATCACTAATAAAGCTAAGATTCCTTTGAGCAATTTGTTTTGACGGATGTGCCATGGAAGCAAAATAGCAGCACACGCAAGATAACTAATCGCTACGGCGTAACTTGCTAGTAAGCCTAAATAAGTATGCGCTATTGACGACCAATCGAGTAAGAAAAAAATACCTGCCATTTGCGCCAAGCACCACAAACCAATACTTCCCACCAACAGACAATAAAATAGATAGATCGACTTTCTGTGAACGATCAATAGGAAAAAATGGTAAAAAAATAATGCGACTAGAGCACCGTACCATAATCCGATTTTTAGGTACGCTTGGTTGGTAGCTTGTTGTACGGTTTTAGCGGTTTCGAGTTGAAAAGTAGTAGGAATCTCGGTATTAGATTGCACGCGCAATAGTAACTGACAAGTCGTTGTGCTTGGGGGAAGGAGCTTTGTCCATCGGGCAGTTTGAAAATAAAAATCTTTAGTTGGTATTTGTTGTTCGTTAGTTTGAAGCTGATAGCTTTGATCGGTTTGTTGTAAGTAGCACTTGAATGCTTGTGGCATTTTTTTGCTAGTTAAGTACCATAGTTGATCCAAGTTTTTGGTAGCGGGAATGGTGATTGCAAACCAAGTTGCTTTTACTTTGGTTGTGTCGGCTGGCGTGGATTGGTCGTAAGATTTAAACATACCTTGTTGCTTGGCCCAAGCAATGGTTTTGATATCTAGTTTTCCCGTATGATCTTGATAATGTTGGACTTGGTTTAAAAATGGTAAGCTAAGGCTATCTGCGGTTGATACCGTAGTTATTTCTTGTGCAAATAAGTTTGCACTTTGCGACCCACAAAAAAGGACTAAGATGAATTGGAGAATAAGAATCCGTAGCATGGGAAGCAGTGTATGAGGTTAAAATGCACAAAACAAAACAATTGCATTAAAAATATTCATAATATATACGTTTGTTGTATATCATTTGTTGCCAATTATATATAAAGAATTATATTTGTATATAATAAGTTGTCTATAAGGTAGTTTTGTGACCTTTGTTGATGATAGCTGCTAAGTTTCTGCTCTGAGCACTTTAGCGTATATTCGATTTTATGATTTAATTCAATACCTAAAGTTGCCAAAAACGCCATATAATTTTATACCAGCTTAAGAAATGTATATTTCTAGGAATTGCAATGCGCAAGTAGTTTTGTGAAACTACTTAAGTACATTGTCTATTTCTAAAAACTTTCAGCTATTTGAATAACATATTTTTATTTGGAGGGATAAATTTAGAGGATAGCTCTATTAAGTAAGTAATTCACAGAATTATTTACGCAACAAAAACACGTATTTATCTATATCGCAGTTTGCGGAATATGGAATAATAACCAAATTTAAAAACACATAATACTAAAATATTAACCCCCGAAAGATAAAACACGGAGCTGGTAATGCAGTGTCGTACCTTTTTTTAAGTACTAACAGAACTTGAGGAGTGATCTAGTTTGTTTTAGTGCTTATTTACAATTAATGCATTAACTATTTTTTTAAAAACAACACCAAATGGACAACCCGCTAAAACTTCTTTTGGTAGTAGGTATTATTTTATCTGCTGCTATCTTATTTTACGTTTACAAAATTTATAATGAAGGATATCCTAAAGTAAACCCGTCGCCACCAACGGTAAGTGTGGACAAGGAACTAGAAGAACTTTTGAGAGCAAAGGAAAAAGCCTTTTTTACCAAGTACGCGAATATTACCGCTAAAGATCCCAAAGGGAATAACATTCGGACGGTTACCATTACACAATCTGTCATTCAAGCGATTAGCATTCAGGTATTGAGTGGTGCACGACCCGGTTCTGATCCTAGTCCACTCGGAGGTAGAATTACCATTAATGAACAAACGCCTTGGCAATTGCAAGATGGCATTTTGCAAAGTGCACCTACTAAGGGGCAACAACGACAGAAATCTGCTAGTCTTAAAGCGGGCTACCAAACTCACAACTGTTCCCAAGCCGAAATCGATTTTGATTTATTGGTGGCGAATGATAAGGCTTACGAAGAATTGGTTTCGACGATTATTGAACCGACGACTTTAGGCGTAGCTTGTCTTTGTCCTAGTGGGGAAGGTTGGTGTAACTGGTCAAGCGAGATGTTTGAACAATTTATGGTGGATACCGATGTTTGGAATTTAACGAGCGTGGAAGTATTTGATATTTTGACGGGGAACTTGTTGTCGACGAGTTCGATCAATAATACTTTCAGTTCTCCCCAGAACCATAAGTTGGTGCAAATGAGCAACCCGAACGTTTTACAAACCTTAAGTCCAGGACAAAAAATTGTAATCCTATTTAAGTGGCTAGATATTAATACGAACGAACCAACATGTGTAGAATTATTTAACGAAATGCCATAACTTACTCTAAAATGAAAATCGGAGGAAGATGAGCTTATTAGAATTACTATATTGGTACTAATAAGCTTATCTTTTTTCTTCAGCTTTAACCAATTGAATCCGATGAAAAACTATATTTCCGCAATTATTTTATGTCTTCTTTTTTCGGTTAGTACAACGAAACTGTTGGGACAGCTTACCTTCCGCGATAGTATTAAATTGGAATTTTACCAACAAAAAGTAAAAAAGTATACGAATCTACAATTAGATACGGCATTAATTTATTCAGATTCTTTAATTGAATTAGCAACAGATTTACAGTTATATAAAAAGAGAGTTGAAGCTTTACTCGCTAAAATAGATATTGCATTTTATAAGAACGATGCAGCATTAGTAAATCAATTTATTGAAACTACAAAGCGAGTAATTAATGAAGATCGAATAACGCTAGGAAGTTACGTTAAGGACGCAGAACATTCAATTGCGATACACACTCGGAATTATTATACAATTACGGGGCAGAACGATAAAGCAGAAAAATTATATAGAAATTTAGCAAAAGAATTAGAATCTCTTGAGCACAGAACTATTGAGGATAATAATCTACTGATTCAATGCTATACTAACATTGGTACTTTACTACAACAAAAAGGTAGCTATCGACCCGCACTAGATTATTATCATAAGGCGGAAACTTTAGGCAAAGTGCTCAATAAACTGGATGCTTATGTCTACCTGGCTTATGTCTATCAAATTTTGGGAGAAGCTCAGCTGGCAAAAAAATATACGATAAAGTTTATAGATTATTTAAAAGCAAAATTTGAGTCAAATCCTGAAAAAAAGCGCAACGATAAATTAATTCATGCATATTATAATTTATACGAAGCTAATTTTACAGCGCAAAAATATGAAGAGGCTTTGGTAAATCTAAACGAATCACTCAAGTACCATTTGAAGAAAGATCCTTTCCTCCCATACACCTACAAACGATTTGGTAAACTACACACCGCTACCAAAGACTACAATCAAGCCATTCGCTACTTCGAGCGATCTTTGAAATTAATGAAAAAAGAAAAAGAAGTCGCCAATCACTTTGAGTACGCAAATCCACTTTCCTACATCGGCGATGTACACTTCGCCCAAAAAAATTATAAAAAAGCCCTAGCGCAATACCAATTGGCGATCACCAATATCGTTCTCGGATTTAAAAATTTAGACTATCGGAAAAATCCGAAACTCTCTCAGGTAGATTTTAAAAAAGAACTACTCGCACTCCTCGGTAAAAAAGCAAATTGCTTTTATCAATTGACTTTACTTGGGGATAGGGAAGAAGACTTTGCGCAGTTGATGGAAAGTACGAACGGCGTCGCCATGAATTTATTGGATTCGATTAGTTTGGATTATACGGTAGATGCCGATAAGCAATTCTTGTTGGAACAAAGTTACGCGATTTATGAAATTGGAATTGACTTAGCCATGCACCAAGGAAATGTCGATCGTGCTTTTATGCTTTCAGAACAAAGCAAAGCGATGGTTTTGTCGGAAGGCATTAACCGTAAAAGAGCACAGTTGTTAGCCAATATTGACGATGATAAAAGAGCTAAGCTACAAAAGATTGAAAAAGAAATCTCTACTTGTAATATAAAAATGCAAAAGGCTAGTGACGAAGCCACTATCGCTCAATTGCGCGATGAGAAATTTGCGCTAACGCGGGCCTATCAAAACATCATCGAACAAATTGAAACGAATGAAAGCTTTCAAGCAGCATTGGCCAATAAACACGATTTTGACTTAGTAGAAATCAAAGCCGCCTTGAAAAAAAGAGGTATGGGAATCCTTGAGTTTTTTGAAGGCGAGCAATGCATTTTTGCTTTTTATCTTGATCCAGTAACGGAAGATTTACGGGCAGAGAAAATTCCCAAAACGGAATCTTTGAGCCTTGCCTTGAAGACAATTGTGCCCAATCTATTACACCGAGCGGATGAATTATATTTACAACAAGCCTCACTGATCTATGACAAACTTCTTGCGCCACTCTGGGGCAAACGCTTGCCAGAACGTTTGGTTATCATTCCCGATGGTATCTTAGGAAGTATTCCCTACAATGTACTCTTAACGGAAAAAGTAGGAATCGACGCCGTTGAAGATTTTGCCAATTTGCCTTATCTCTTTTATCAAACGAGTTTGAGTATGGCTTTCTCAGCGGCTACTTTACTGAATCACGATTTACAACTAGAAAGCGAACAACAACAAGCGCAATTGATTGCTTACGCACCATCGTTTAGAGCAACGGGACAGCAGGAACAACGGGCGGCTTTATTTGCCACTGCAGATCGTGCAAGTCTGATGGATTTAGTTTTTAACAAAGCAGAAGTCAATGCTTTGGAGAAAAACTTTATTTGTGAAAAAGTAATGAACGAAGAAGCTACGAAATTGCATTTTTTGGAGCACGCCGTGGGCTATCGCAATGCACACATCGCAGCACACGCCCAAGTTAATATCGACAATTCAGATATGTCCTTTATCGCTTTTTCGAATGTTTTGGACACGACTGATCAGCATTATAAATTGACCGTTGACGAATTATACGGGTTACACTTGCCAATGAATATGATTGTGCTGAGTGCCTGCGAAACGGGCGTTGGAAAAGCAGTGAAAGGGGAGGGAATTATCAGTATTGCTCGTGGATTTGCCTATGCTGGTGTGCGAAGTATCGTTACGACCCTTTGGAACGTTAACGATTTATCCACGTCGATTTTGGTGGGACATTTCTACGAACGTTTGGATCAACGAGCACCCAAAGATATTGCCCTTCAAAATAGTATGCAGGATTATCTACAAAATCCCGAGATTGATTTGACGCGGAAGCACCCGAAGTATTGGGCGGCGTTTACGGTTATTGGAAACACGGAAGCGATTCTTTTGCAGCATCCGCGTTCGTGGTTTTGGTATGTGGGTTTCTTAGCGGTTCTTGGTTTGTTGGGTTGGGGCTTTGCTCGTTGGAGAAGGACTGCTTAAAAGTTTACAATTAAGTTACGCATTACTGCTTATTGAAGAAAAAATTTGATCAGTGTCTTAATACTTCATGATATATAGCAATATGTAGTTTTTATCTTTTTATAAATAAAAGAAACCAAATCCAGTACTGAATTTGGTTTCTTGCGTGCAATTCGAAAGTAGTAACGGGATTGATTAACAAGAAATTACTACTTACACTATGCTTTTATTTACGCTTCTAATATTTCCTTCAACCGTTCTGCCTTCGCTTTATAAATATCCTTATCATTCGCTAAACTTAAAAAACGATCTAGATCTTGCGTCAATGCTGTCTTTCCTTTTGCAGTCGGTTGGCGTTCATATTGTTTGAGTAAGCTAATAATTTTTTTCCAGTGAATGACATCTTGTGGATGACTAGCTGGATAATTATTTAACTGAATGATTTTCTCAAAACTTTCAGCGGCAAGGGAAAATTTTTCAGCTTTTAAATAATCATTCGCTGCTTGGTAATTTTTGAAAAATAGTAAATCAGCAGTTTTGGTTTCTTCTCCTCGAATAAGATCAGCTTGGGCATAACTTGCATTATTTTGTAAGAAATCTTGCAAAGGATCGTTCTGCCAGTAGGAGACACTGAGTCCAATCAATAAAATGATCGAAGCCGCAATGGCAATCCATTTTAACGGAAATCGTTTCGCCGTCGTCGGTACAGGGCGAGGCGTAGCAGTTTGACTTTGCTTTTCCCATTGCTTGACTTCTTGCTCAAAAGCTTCGGTGCGCAAACTGCGAAAGCCCGCAAAGATCGTTTGATATTCCGATACCTTTTGCGTGAGTTCAGCGTCCGTCGATAGTCGTTGCTGAAAAGCAGCTTGTTCTGCGGGAGCTAATTGATTAGCTAGATATTTTCGTATTAAGTCAATGTCATTCATCCAATTAAATATTTACTAAATAGTTCGTGAAAATAGTCTGGGTAGTTAATCTGAAATTTTACGAATTACTTATGTCTGAGTTAAAGAAGTTTACAAATAACTTCAAAATAAAGAAGCTACTTTTAAAACTTCCTAGAACTATAAAATTCAGCTCAATGGCTGGTTTGCACGTGGAATTAATAACCGGCTGCTTGTCCATCTTTTCTAGACTCCGAAGCACCGTAATAAACTCCCTGTATTGGGTCCCACTTAATCGCTTGATAGCCTCCATAGCTACCTAAGCTAAAACTTACTTTGTGTCCTTTACGCATTAAACCACGGACCGTTTTATAATTTATCCCCGATTCTAGCAAAACGTGACCACCTGTGAGCATTTTTTCTCCAGTAGGTTGCGAAGAACCGGTATGTTGCATTCTCGGAGCATCTCCTGCTTCTTGTAAATTCATGCCAAAATCAATCAAATTCATTACGATTTGGGCGTGTCCCTGTGGTTGCATCGCGCCTCCCATTAAGCCAAAACTGACCCAAGGAATACCATCTTTGCTAATAAAAGCAGGAATAATGGTGTGAAATGGACGCTTATTGGGTTCTATCACATTGTAATGTCCTGCCTCAAGGGCAAATAGTTCTCCTCGATCTTGCAACATAAAGCCCAATTCGGGCGGAACCATTCCAGAACCCATGCCTCGATAATTACTTTGAATCAAAGAAACCATATTTCCTTCCTGATCCGCAACGGTTAAATAAATGGTATTGCCATGTTCTAGCGTTCCGGCAAGGTATTGCTTCGCGGCGCGTTCCTTGATGAGTTTTCTTCTTTGGTTTGCATAATCTTTGGAAATCAATTCCGCTACTGGAAGTTTATTAAACGCAGGATCGGCATAATATTTAGCTCGATCTTCAAAAGCTAATTTTTTAGCTTCAATAAAGTGATGTGCGTAGTCTACACTTCCAAATCCCATTTGTCGGACGTTGTAAGCTTCCATAACATTCAAAATCTGCAACGCCGCAATTCCTTGTCCATTGGGCGGTAATTCCCAGACGTCGTAGCCGCGGTAATTGGTCGATACCGGTTCTACCCACTCCGAAGTATGCTTCGCCAAATCTGCTGCACTCAAAACGCCTCCTTGTGATTGTAGAAAATTTGCAATCGTTGCTGCCATACTACCAGCATAAAACGCATCTCGACCACCTTTCGCAATTTTTTCGTACGTATTGGCTAAGGCTGGATTCTTAAACAATACTCCTTTGGCAGGTGCTTTCCCATTGGGCATATACGTTGCCGCAAAATTGGGATATTCTTTAAATCTTCGCGCGGAGAGTTCTAGGTAATAGGCAATGAGTTCCGTTACCGGAAATCCTTTTCTAGCGTAATCAATGGATGGTGCTAGTATTTTTTCCATTGAAAGCTTGCCAAATTTTTTGTGCATTTCAAACCAGCCATCGACACAACCGGGGACGGTGACGGGAAGAGCACCATAAGCAGGAATTTTATCCATTCCTCGATCTTGGAAAAACTTCAAATTCAATTTTTCGGGCGACCGACCACTTGCGTTTAATCCAAAAAGTTTTTTATCTTTTGCGCTCCAAATAATGGCAAATAAATCGCCTCCTATACCAGAACCCGTTGGTTCCATCAAGCCCAAAGCTGCGTTTGCTGCAATAGCGGCATCAATGGCATTGCCACCATTTTTTAGAATATCAAGCCCAATTTGTGTCGCTAGGGGATGACTTGTTGCCACCATTCCATTGGAAGCAATGACTTCCGAACGCGTTGCAAAGCTTTCTCCGGTGATGCGATCTTGTGCAACTAATTGTATACTGAACAGGCAAAATATAAGGCAAAAAAATGTAGTGTTGATTTTCATTTTAAAATGGATTGCGAAGCATGAATTCAGGTGAAAATTATAATTTAACAACTTCAATGACTAAAGCCAAACGCTAACATCGATATAGGTAAACGTTAAAAGGGGCTGTTTTAAAATAATTTCAATAGGTAGAGCGGTTACTTGCCAACGTGCGAGTTTGTTATTTTAAATGCATTAATTTTCGAAGCTTTTCCAGACATTTAAAACGTCTTTGGCGCACTGCAACAGTACTCGGTACCTTCATTTTAACGGCAATGGCATCGTCGGCATTTTCTTCGATGAAGCTCAGTTGAAGCAATTCTCGACAGGGTGCATCCAACTGTGTTAATAAATTTTGTACCAAGACTTTGGAAGAATGCTTTTCGTAATAATCGTAAATACCGGGTTGTTGAAAATCAGGTTCAAACTCTTCGTCCCATTCTCCCACGGAATATTCTTTCTTCCTGGCCAACTTGGTCCAGTATTTCAAGAAATAGTTTTTCCCGATACCAAACAAATAAGACTGTAAGCTACTTTGTAGCGGAGGAACCAACTTACCATCTCTGATATTGAAATAAAAGCTCGTAAAGGCTTTGGTATAAATATCTAGTACTTCTTCTTCTGGTAACGCGTGGTGTTTGTAAAAATACGCACAAAAGAAGGTTTTATATTTCTGATACAAAGTGTTGAGTAAAGTGCGATCACCTGACTTAATTTGCTCTAATAAATGTTCGTCTTCTAAGTATTTGCTACTCATTAATCTGGCCTAATGGCGGTTCGTTAGTGGTAATCAGCTAAAAAATAAATTAAAGTTAAAAAAAACAGGCAAATAATAGACTTTATTCCACGAAGTTGTTTTTCAATTGGAGCAATTTTCGAACAATGTGCTAAAAAAAATTGTCGCTGTTATTCTTGCTCATCAACGGACTGGGAAAGGAGCGATAAAAAAATTAGGACTGCCACTAACGTTTTCGAAAACGAAGGGATAAAGAAAGTAGAAACAAGCACTCAACTTTAATGTAAATAATAACCTCAAAAAACTTTGTGTCTTGATGATCAAAAAAACTTGTGTTTAAGCAATTTTCAAGGTAATGATTTTAAGTTTTTCATCGCAGTCAAGCACCGATGCTCAGTCGTCGTGCTAAAAGCTAAAATAACTTCTAACTGTAAAAAGATACTTAAGAATCAGGCGCGAAGTAAACTCTCTTTGCCACTGGGACGTACGCAGAAATGCCGCGCTCAGTGGCTTTTTTATTAATGCTTTGGAGACTTTATAAATGATTTTATAAATAGGGAAGTATTTTACCAGTTTCCTGCGTAGCTTAAATCTTGCTCAGATTTTTCTGCTAAATAGCCATGCTTTACAGATAGAATTTGTCGGATGTGGAGATAGTCATGTGCCAACCAATTGCTTAGAAAAAAGGCGGCACTTCTTGGTCCAAAGATCGGATGTTGCGAGGCATTCTCCCAATTTGCTGATTTTACTTGTCGTAACCAATTTACATTTTCCACCCTTGCCGATAAGAATTTAGCTAGGATCGTCGCATAGTCTTGCTGCGCATAGTTTCGATCTTTTACCCAAGCTTCGGGATCAATGGACGGTAAGGTTGCGTTGGGATTTGTTAAGCAAATTTCCACACGGGATCGAAAGTCTTCGATTTCTTCATCGTAGAGATGACAAACAATCTCTAAGAGCGACCAACGAGTTGGTGCTGCTTTCCATTGGTACAATTCCGCAGCTTGGTTTTGCAATAGATTTTGAAATAGTTTTTCGTGCTGCGAAAGTTGGTCAATGATGGCTGTCGGTTGAAGCATATTGAAATTTACTTAAATGTATTTTGTCATTGTTGACAATCGTAATAATAGCGTTCGATTACGTCGTAGGCATTAATACTAGGAATAAAAGCGATTTTAGCAACGACTCTTCCGGAAGAATCTAATTGATATTGGAAATCGTCGCTCGGCGATTGCGCAGAATACTGAATACTGTCCAAGGCAAAGGTGTAATCAGGGTAACCAAAACTTAAGTCTAGCAATGCCATAGGATTAACTAAGTTCGAAAAAGAGTAAACGGTGATTGTTGGAGCATTTCCAGCAGTTACTACATAACTAAGGCTTACTTTTTTGCCATTATCAGCATAGCTGAAAGTTCCAACGCTAGGTGGATTTCCAAACTGCGGTTGCGCATTTTCGATTTTCGTCAGCGTACCATTTTCATAAAAAAAACTTGTCGTCTGCATTAATTGAGTTGGTGCACCAGGAGAAATACTTGTATAAAAGCGAGTAATGCTGCGCCGGTTGTCGATGTATTCGTATTGGTAATAACGGGAAGGCGCACCGGAGAAATTCTTCCATCTATGCTCGGTACAATTGCCCTGTGCGTCATACTCAAAATAATCGTAGTCTTCGTAAGTATTAGAGTTGCTGTTTTTTAAACTGCGTTTGCTTAATTGTCCCGCTTCGTTATAGCTGACGCGGTACTCCGTACTGGTAACGGGTTCGTTGGTTTGGTATTGATAAAAAACTATTTTGGCTAGGCGATCCGGAAATTCGCAGTCCTCAACTGGATTTGTCGCATCGTCCTTTTGGCAAGCACTTAAGAAAAGTAGGAGACCAATTGTCGGAACAAGCAATAACTTTTGTAGCATAAATATTAGTGGTAAGGATAAAAGTAGTAATTGATTCAACTAACTTAGATGATAGTGTAGCTAGTACAATGTCCTAGTCCACAAAACTTATTCCAAGATGATTTTTTTCTGTACATTGAATTCCTCAATTTGAAGCCGTAGAATATAAAGACCGCCGGGTAAAAAACTAAGATCAAGCTGATGGCTAACTTGACTTGTCTGAAAAACAGTTCTACCCAAATGATCAAAAACACTAATTTGCTGCACTCGCCGCTCCGTCGGTAAAGTTAGATTAATGTTTCCACTCGTCGGATTAGGGAATACTTTTACTTGCTGATTGAGCAGCGTTTCTTCTACGGACACGATGCTACAAGCGCTATAAACGCGTGCTAGATTTTTGCAGTCGGCTAAGTTTTGACTAAAATCAAAATCACCGTTGATGGTTGTTGCTAAGTAATCACAAATTCCTTGCGCCGCACAATTACTAAGTTGACTATTTTTAGTGACATATAAGTTTTCGCCAATGGTCATGCTGTGATCGAAGCCATTGAGTTGACTTAGATTAGTATTTTCCAAAAGGAATAAACTTCCCCCAATCGTATTTAACTGTGCAAAAGCATCTAACTGTAATAAGGTATCGTTTGCCTCAATCCGCAAGTCACCCGCAATGTTATTAAGGTTCTGTAAACCAGTCAAAACCCTTAGCGAATCGTTGTCATAAATTTCTAGATCTTCCACAATTTGCTCAAGTTGAGCCAGTCCGTCCAGCGATTGCAAGCTTTTGTTTCCACTTAGAAGAAGGCTACCTCCAAGCTGATCTAATTGTTCCAATCCGTCGAGACTAACCAAACTTGGATTGTTGACAATATTCAAAAAATCTCCAATTGCAGTTAATTGTTCTAAGCCATTCAGGTTTTTCAAATTCAGGTTGTTTCGGATATTAACGGCACCGTCCACGCGACTTAGATTGCTTAATCCCGAAAGATCAATTAGGGCAGGATTATCATCAATCGTGAGGCGACTTTTGAGCGATTTAATATTTTCTAAACCCGCAAGGTTGACTAAACTCGTATTACCATTGATGTAAATAATTTCTTGGATTGAGTCAAGGGGATTGAGTTCGGAGAGCGAACTAATGGCAATATTTCGGTAACAATAAAAAGAACCAGCAATCCATTCTAACCGTTCGAAAGCATCAAAACTGGTCAACGCTTCGTTGTCAAAAATTTCAAGGTTTTTGGAGATGAACTGTAGCGAATCGAAACTATTGAAGCTGGTCAAAGAAGGATTGTAACCAATAACTAAATCTCCTTCGATGCGATCTAATTTATCTAAGCCCGCTAAACTCGTCAGCAAGGGATTATCGGTAACGAGTACATCGTCTTTTGCGTAGCGGAGGTTGAGGGCACTAATGTCCGTTAAGCGATCATTGAATTGCAGATAAAGTTTGCTGAGCGTAAAAGGGACTAAGCTTAAGCCATTGAGATTCTGGAGTGAATCGTTGTAGGTAATATTAATGAAACCACCAACGTAGCCGAGTTTGTCTAATCCCGTTAAGGTTTTTAAGGCATCGTTACTCTTGATGGTCATATTACCCGTTACCGAAAAGAGTTGATCCAAACCCTGTAAATCTTGGAGCAAGTCATTATTGTTGACCACAAGGTCTCCGAAGACTACTTTAATGGAATCTAGTCCAGCAATATTACTAATGCTATCGCCCGATATTTTCAAACTTCCGTTAATTTCGGTACAATCTGGATAAGTAGCGACGTAAGTGTCAACTTCCATTTGGTTATTAAACGTTACACCACCCGTTGGGCACTGGGCACTTAGCGTTTGGGGGTAAAACAATAAATTGATCACGAAGAATAGGGAGAGACAGTATAATTTCATAAGAATAGTTTGTACAAGACAATTAATTTAAATCCTTTTTGGTGGAACAGACATCCTGATTTTTTTAGCCTAAAGCCTGTAAATTATTTTCAAATGGAATGCGCCAGCGCTGTGCCACACAACGATAGGATTTCAAGCATTTTATACGACTTCAATAAAAACGGTATGGAGTCATTATTTGATGCCTGTCATAGTAGAGAATTGGCGAAGTGCGTAGCAATTTTTTAGTTTAATACGCTTTACAAAGGTAAGTAAAAAATACAAATGGAGAATGGCAAAAACTGTTTATTATCCGTCAGAAAGAGGGGATAGAAACGTCAAAGCGCCAATGCGAAAGGACACATTGGCGCTGAGGAAGAATAAAAAATGGGAAGTGTGTTTTTAGGCTTATTTATTTAACGATTATTAGATTTCTTAATGTTACCATTAGCATCCACTTCGATAATTTCCGAATTGTAGACATCTTGCAATAAGCGTTCTTCGGTAAGAATATCTTGCAAAGATTTTTGTGCAATCGGATCAAAATCCTGAATACCGACAATCTTTAACTGGGTACGACGGTTGAGTTGATGCTCTTTTTCGGGACAGTTTGCATTATTGCCACAATCATTGACCAAAGCGGATTCTCCGTATCCTTTTGAGGTTAAACGAGTAGGATCGATTCCACCAAATTCAACGAGATAATCCACTGCTGCAATGGCTCTTTTTTCCGATAAGGACAAATTGTAAGGATCTTTTCCACGCGCATCAGTGTGCGAACCTAATTCTACAATAATTTTAGGATTATCTTTCAAAACGCCCACTAATTTATCTAATTCCAAGGCTGCATCGGGACGAATTGCCCATTTATTATAATCGTAATAAATATTTTCAATATCAAAAGTTTTGTCTATTTCTAAAGGTTCCAATTCTACGTTGGCTAGGAAAGTTCCCATTTGTAAGCCATTAGAAAGGACATCCGTTACGCCGGGTTCTACGATTCCCAAACCATCAAAGCAAAGAATGCAGCCCTCAATATTCACGTAAGCCTCGATCCGCTTGTTTAAATACCCATCTCGTCTAATCAAAATGGTGTAATGATTACCATGTTCGAAGGTAAACTTGAAGGAAGGATGAGGATAATTTTCTAAAACGAGTTCTTCCTTATCTCTAGTGTTATTAAAAATTTCAATTCGAGCACTGTCGATGGCGTCAACGGTCGCTTCTCCGCGCTGCGGCTCGGCGATCGTAACGTCAAAGATATAGCCGGGTTTTCTTTCCATTTTTAATTTGGCAAATACTTTTTCCTCTGCTTTTTTGCCTTTAGTAGAAATCAATTCGGATTTTTGAAAGAAGTGCTTTTTTTCTGCCACAATACTATATTCTTGGTCCAAGGGTAGCTTGACGGTAAAGAAACCATCTCGGTCGGTCTTCAGTTCCGCTTGGAGTGTTTTGGTTTCAGCATCTAAAATCTTAACGCGGACATTTTTTAAATATCCACTATTATCCGTCGAAGAAATATACGCTTCTAATAAGGCGTGCTGTGCCTGCAGGTGGGTGCCAAGCAGGAGTAGAACTAGGGGCGCTAGTACTTTGATCAATTTCATGATGGTTGTTTTTTGCAGTTAATACAGTTAAATAACACAATTGAGACGATAGAAAGGCTTCTACGTAACCCAATTAAAAATTAAAGTTATCTTAAGATACGGTTATATGTTTTAAATGTTTAATATTTAACCGTCAGATTTTTAATATTTTAAAAGGATAAAATAAAAGAAATTTACCTTGGGGGGACCAAGTTGTGTTGGTGTCACTGTCTTCTGAGGACAATTTACGACAATATTTAGGCATTGTCAAGTCGATTTAATTGATCTAACTGCAAGATTATCAACGAGTTATTCGGCAAGATTTTTGTAGTAAACCTTATTGAAAAGGCTTGTTTTGAGCTATAAAGTAGTCTTTTTGTAGTACTTTAAGGTAGGCTATTTGTAAGGTTTTAAGCCTTTTCTTCCCAAATCATACAAAGGTGAATAATTGTAGCTACTGCTTTTTCCATATCCTGTACGGACACCCATTCTTGTTTGGAATGGAATGCGTGTTCTCCCGCAAAAATATTAGGACAAGGCAAGCCCATAAAGGACAAACGAGAACCATCGGTTCCACCTCGGATACTCGAACAAACTGGCGTTAAGCCCGTTCGTTGAATTGCTTCTTTGGCATTTTGTACGATTTGTGGATGCTGATCGAGTACTTCTTTCATGTTCCGGTATTGCTCCTTTACTTCGATTTTTGCAGTGGAATTAGGGTAATTCGTAAGTACTTGCTTAACGGTATCTTCTACGAGTGCTTCGTTGGCTTGCAAGCCAGCTTCCGTAAAATCTCGGATGATGAACTGAATACTTGCTTTTTCTGCGATACCTTCGATTTTGACGGGATGAATAAATCCTTCTTTTTTCTCGGTAGTTTCGGGGGATAAACGATCCTTGGGAAGTGCAGCAACGATTTCGGATACAATTTTTAAGGCAGATTCTAATTTTCCTTTGGCAAAACCAGGGTGTGCGCTTACTCCATCTATCGTGACGACCATCCCATCCGCAGAGAAGGTTTCATCTTCCATCGAACCAGCCATTTCTCCATCCACGGTATACGCAAAGTCAGCCGCTAATTTTTTCAAATTCGCCTTTTCTACTCCTCTACCAATTTCTTCGTCGGGCGTAAATAAGATTTTGATGGCGCCGTGCTTTACTTCGGGATGAGTCATTAGGTAATTAGCCGCATCCATAATTTCTGCTAGACCCGCTTTATTATCTGCCCCCAGTAAAGTCTTACCACTAGCCGTGACGATATCGTTGCCGTGCTGATCTGCCAAATGGGGATGCTCGGACTGGCGAAGTACGATTTTAGGATCATCGGGTAAAACTAAATCCGAACCATCATAGTTACGATGAATAATAGGTTTGACATCTTTACCACTAGCGTCAGGGGAAGTATCCATATGGGAACAAAAACAAATGACGGGAACGGTTTTATCGGTATTCGCAGGAATGGTAGCGTAAACATAACCATTATCGTCCATCTCTGCATCACTCAAACCGATCGCTAATAATTCTTCTACCAATAATCGACCGAGATTTTTTTGTTTGGCCGTTGAAGGACAAGTAGGAGAGGAGGCATCCGATTGCGTATCTATCTTTACGTATCTTAAAAAGCGGTCGGTGACAGTGTGGTCGATGGTTAGCATGTGCAGGAAATTCTGAAATGATTTGAAAATAGCGTTTTGCAAAACAAGTTCTTGATTGTTCAAGTGCGGTGAATAGCTTAACGCAACGCTAAAGTAAGAACTTTGTCTATTTTTAAAGAACTTTATCCCATAAAAAAACGACAAGTCTTGCGACTTGCCGTAAAAGATAAAGTAAGAACTTGGATCGTGTAAAAAGATGTATTCAACGAGTGAGGTAAACCTTCAATTGCAATGTCATTTAAACTTTGGACTTCTCCCTTTGTAATATTAGGAGGAGCGCATTAAAATCTAAAATGGAAGGATACTTCGTTCGGAAAATTAATCTTCTACCTTAATTTTTAGTCCTTTTTTTAAGATAAAAGCTATGATACAGTTAACTATGAAAACAATTATTACTATGAAAATAATCAAGTGTTTGTCTTGGTACTTAACAATAAATAATACTTCATTTTGACTATTACTAACGCCGTTATCCTTGAAAAGAAAGCCGCGAAAAATTCAATAAAGCTATGTTACAGTGTACTACCTTTTTGTAAGGGTTAAGCAATTGGCTTTCTACCATTTCGTTAGCTAGCGATGCTCGTCCATTGAAAAAAAATGAATACAAAACGTTTAGAATGGAGATTAAAGTTTAAGGATCAAATATTAGCGAACAAAAACTAAATTACCATCGGCATCAAATCCTAAAATGATGCGCGTATCTCCATCGAGTAATCCAACGATCATTTTTTCTCCTTTAATAGCAGCCTTTTTAATCACTGCCGTTGGATAATTATTAGCGATATAGTCTGTAATAATACTTGGTAGATCTTCAATTGGAACGGGAATCCCTTTGCCTCCACAGTGATGTTTGAAACAACTTCCTTCTTCTACGAAACTGCCTGATTCGTCAAAAACAAGCATAGTGTGGTCGACTAACCCAACGATATATTTGTCTGATACTTGTTTGGCACCTTTGATGTCAACACCCGGATAATTCTCGGTGATGTAACTCGTAATCGTCGCGGGTAAATCTTCGGCTTCAATTTTCTCTGCCATTTTACCTCCGCAATTATGTTTTTTCTTTTTACTGGGCTTCAGTACGTTGCCGTCAATATCGAAAAATAATTGCTCTTCGGTTCCGAGTCGCACTTCAAAACCTTTATTGGGGGCTTTAATGCAGGTTTCTAAATAACTTTCAAAATATAATTTTTCGCTTAAAGTAGTAATACTGCTTGGTAAATCTTGTGGCTCAACGGCAACTCGATTTTCGGCGGTCATGATTTCTTGAATCAAAACGTCGTCCGTCTGTAGGTCTTTGTCTTTGTCGCAAGAACTAAAAAATCCGATACTTAAAACACTAAGGAATACAAACAATACTTTTTTCATTTTAATTTGATTTAATCGTTAAAGAAAAAGAAGTGAGTAAAAATGACTTCTTAAGTGATGAGCCTTTATCAAGACTCGTTAAGGATAGCTATTCTAAGTAAAGTTTTTACATAATTATAAATTGAAGGAGATTCTCAACACGTTTAAATTAATAGTATACCTCTATGGTGCAGGAATATTCAAATAGGTTGCCTCGATGGTTATTTTTTTTATTTTTTTTAAAAATCAACCTACGCATTAGCCTCAAAATTGAACAATTACCAGCCTAAAACTTTCTAGTATTATAGCTATTTACTCAAGTGGCTACCTTTACTCGCACTATATTTTTTAATCATTAATCAGCCTCAAAACGATGACGAAGCACAATGCAATTCTTCGACCACTTCTTGTCCTACTATTGATCACCGCTATGACGATTGTTCTTTTTTATGGTCGGAGTTTTTTAGTTCCGTTAGCCTACGGTGCGATGTTTGCATTTTTACTGAATCCAATTGATCAGAAACTACGGAGCTTTAATTTAAATAAATACGCAACGGGAATTTTGAGCGTTTCGGTTTTGGTACTCGTTATTTTTATTCTGTTAAGCGTCTTTGGTTGGCAAGTGCAACAACTATCCGAGCAATCCGATAAAATTGAACAACAATTGGTTGAAAAACAAGGACAGCTACAAGGCTTCATTAAATCTCAATTCGGAATTTCGTGGAGTAAGCAGGAAGACTACGCCGAGAAGTTTGTAGAAAGTATGAGAAGCAACGTAGGGAGTTTTCTAGGTGGTGGGATGTCAATTTTGTCTAGCTTTTTTCTTTCGTTAATTTATGCAATTTTACTGCTTACCGAAAAAAAGCGTATTCGGAAGTTCTTTTTAAACCATTGGGAAAGTAATGACCAAACGGAAAAAACAATTGAAGATACTTCGGATGTTATTCAAAGTTACCTCATCGGAAAATTAATGATTATTGCGGCACTCGCCGTTATTTACGCGATCGGGTTTTCTATTGTCGGTATTCAATACGCAATTCTAATTGCGGTGCTTGCAGCTTTTTTAACCTTTATTCCCTACGTTGGTAATATTATCGGTTGCTTACTTGCCGCTTTAATTACTTTAGCAACGGGAGGAAGTACTACTGATATTTTTATTCTCCTAGGAATTATGGCCGTTGCACAAGTAATTGAATCCTATGTGCTCGCGCCGTGGATTGTTGGTGGGAAGATTGATTTGAATCCACTATTTTCT
>JBGCFY010000027.1:0-19254 GCA_045110315.1 Saprospiraceae bacterium | reverse complement strand
GTTGAAATTTTGGATAATGAGTTTTAGTGTCAATCGAGAAACGCCCGGAATCTGATAGCGATAGCTATCAAGGTGAGGACGTGACGAAGAGTGAGGCGAAAAGACATATTCAAAAAGCAAATAAATTTATGTTACAATGTATTTAATTCCCTGTACTTAGTGAAGGTAAGCTTTAAAATTGAAAATTTCTGTTACCGTGTATTTAGATAAGCACCACCGCTGAAATCAAGGTTTATCGAATGATGTTTAGTATTAATTTGTTCCTCAAGTGATAAGTGATTATCTTGACCTGACTTTCGAGTTTTTTGAAGTTATAAATAGGTCTTTGCCTACGTCCTCAATATGAACGAAATTTTTCAGCATATACTATTTACCATTAGTAACCGAGATTTTACGGTTGGTCAATTAACAGCTGCGCTTACCAGCATTTTGCTTAGTTGGGTTTTGTATAAATTGATTAGTCAAAGGTTATTACAGCGCTATTTTAAAATAGAAAAATACAAAACAGAAGATAAGGATAAGATTTTTAGAATTGTTAAGTATCTCTTTTTTCTTATTGCACTTACCGGAGTAATTCTAAGTTTACAACTCAACCATGAGTTTTTTTCCAATGAAAAAATCAGCTTTAAAGTTGCTACCGTTCTAGAAACGTTAATCATTATTCAACTCGCCCGTTTGTTAGATTGGATCATCGCTAAAGTGCTGCAATATAATTATCAAAAAACGCATAACGCCGAAATAAAGGAACATCCTGAAGGGAAAAAGTACTTGGAACGAGAGATGGAACCTTCTACCAGTCGTACTGTTCAGTCCGTTGTTTATATTTTAGCGGTGATTTTGATTTTGCAGAATTTTAATCTAGACTACACTATTTTTTCTTTTGATAGTTATAACTTTAAAATTTCCAACATCTTTTGGTCCGCCTTAATTTTATTGGTTGCTCAGCTATTGATTTGGATTTTGACGCAATTGATTTTATTTAACTATTATCGAAATAATACAGTTAACGTCGGATCTCAATATGCTATCAATCAATTATTAAAGTACGTCATTTATCTCATGGCTTTCTTGATGGCCATTGAGAGTCTGGGCATTAAAATGACTGTCGTTTGGGGTGGTGCCGCTGCGTTATTGGTGGGAATTGGCTTGGGGTTACAACAAACTTTTAATGACCTTATCTCGGGAATCATCTTACTATTTGAGCGAACAGTGGAAGTAGGACACATGGTGCAACTCGATGAAATGGTGGGTACCGTTAAAAAGATTGGCCTACGAACTTCAATTATTGAAACGAGAGATAATATTACCGTGGTCGTTCCCAATTCTAAATTGGTCACCGACAATGTTATCAACTGGAGTCATTTTGATGATAAAGTAAGGTTTAAAATTATAATCGGTGTCGCATATGGCTCAGATACACAATTGGTGAAAAGCTTATTACTTGACGTAGCGAAGAAGAATATCTACGTTTTAGAATATCCAAATCCTTTGATTCGGTTTACGGACTTTGGAGATTCTGCCCTGATTTTTGAATTGCATTTTTGGTCAAGGAATTATATTGTCATTGAAGATGTAAAAAGTGATATTCGTTTTGAAATAGATCGGGTTTTTCGAGAAAATGATATTCAAATTCCTTTTCCACAGCGTGATGTTTGGCTTAGAAAATAGAAAACCTTATCACTTAGCACAAATAAAAATTTAGGCAAAGCAATAAGGTTTTTAAATTAAACACATCGTGTATTTAAGTCGGACGCTGTTTACTTGATCAACTTCTTCATCTGATTGTAAACTGAAGTATTTTTATTGTTGCCTTTGCAACTCATCTCTGTAGACTTACTTTCGATATTTTGTACTCTATTACCTGGATTCGGATGGGTACTCATAAACTCAGGAGGACTATCATTACCTTCCATTTTCTTGAAAAATCCAGCGGCACCGGCTGCATTGTAATTTGTGGCACAAAGGTACTTCACCGAATTGTTATCGGACTCCGTTTCATGACCACGACTAAACTTCAAATTGACTAAACCCAAAGCAATTTGCTCTATCATACCGGGATCACTTTTTCCCGTTGCAATTTGTAGCAGTGTCTGTAATCCATAAATTTTGGTCATTTGTCGCGTCGAGTGTCTCAAATCGGCATGCGCAATTTCATGTCCCATTACTCCTGCAAGTTGATCTTCCGAATCTAAGAATTTAATCAAACCAGTATATACATAAATGTAACCACCAGGCGTACAGAAAGCGTTCAGTGTTTCTGGATCATCGATAATTTTTATTTGCCAAACGAAATCATCTTTGTGCTTTACTTGCCCCGAATTAAGAATTTTAGTTGAAATGCCGCGTACGTAGCTGTACAGTTTTTCATTTCCTTGTTCTCTCAAAACAGGAAACTGCTTAGGATCACTTTCTATTTGCTGATTCACTTGTGCGCCCAGCGCAATATCATCCTGAACGGAGAAAAAATTGAGACCGCCTAAGCCACTACCCGCTTTACATCCAGAATAAAAGAAAGGAAGTAACATCATCAAACCGAAAAATAGCTTTTTTGAAATCATAATATTTGTGTATTTGTTTAAAACAGTTCTTCTAATACGTATCAAGCATTGAAAAACTTATAAATGAAATGTTATTTTTTAAAACATAGCTCCCATCCCAAAAGCAATGTAAGCTGCGTCAATTTTATGAGACTTTAAATAAGTTCCAACGTATAAGTTGGTCTTAGGTTTTCCAATCGAGGGAAAATAATAGCGAATCCCAATCTTATTATAAACAGGAAAAGGCGTTAAAAAAGAAGATTTACTTACATAAATTCCTGCTTGTAATAAAATACCAATCCTTCCAATCATAAACTCATCCGCCACAAAAATCATCCATCGGGTAGCTCCTGCTCGGGCGGTGGCGGCAGAATCAAAGTCAAAAGTATGCAATCCGAAACGATAAACCGCCTGATTGAATTCGTATTCTACGCCGACCAATAACCGATTTACCTTATTAAAATGATAAACACCCGCCGCAGAACCGATATAAATAGGATACTTTGGGCCGCCGTAACTAATCATTTCGCGTAAAGCTAAACCAAAATGAAGGCTAAATCCAAATCGACTTACTGGTTTTTTAGAAATTGTAGCTTGACGGTAATCTTCTTTTGTCACGGGGTTAAGCTTATAATTAAGTCCAGCATTAAAAGCTATAATGTTGATTCCTAAATTTGGCAATTTAGAAGCACCATTAGAAAAATGAGTAAAACTGCCACCCGCAAGCCAAGACCAATCTTGTGATAAACGTCCTCGAAAACTAGCCTTGAAAGCAGTAACATTGTTGATTGAAGAACCAATTGCATTATTCTCCGGATTATTCAAAGCATCATATCTTTTACTAAGATAAGCTAACCCCGTAGCAATAGTTAAATCTAATTGAAGCCATTTTTTCTTAAAGATAGATAATTGTAAGTTCGGTAGAATACCATAAGCGCTTCCTAATTGGTCACTTCCTAGTTGATAGTATAAAAAACTTACTCCCCACTGTGGATAATTTTGCCAATCTTGCCAATCTGCTTTACCATAAGTCTGAAACTTAATACTACTCTCTATACCAAAGCTGCTAGTAGGAATTTGGATCGTTAATTTTGGGGTGTGTCGAAGGATTTTTCCGTAGTGAAAATTAGTTTCGACACTAATTCCCTTATTCGATTGTCCGGCAAGAGAAAGTAAGAAGCAAAAAGAAATGAAGAAGGAACAACTAAGCTTTTGCAATGGATATTTTTTAAAAAAGGTCTAGTAGGCGCCCTAAATTTACAAAAAAAAGAGCCCATTGTATTGTCTAGTGCTAGTCAACCAAGCTCTTTTAATCCCATCTAGGCGTATTATTTCTGTTAAAAGCGTTAACCCGTCCGTTAAACATACGTTAAACCAGCTCTTTACAAGGAAGCATCAGAACAGCCTATTTCGTTCATATACAGTAGTTTAGTTGAAAATGAAGTTTTTTAGCTAATTTTTTGGTAGTAACTTTGGGGTAGAAATAAACGTCTATTAAAGTAGAAAGAAACAAAAAGACTTATTGGCGGCAACTTGAAGACAACAAACTTTTGTCGGCTTCAAAAAAGGAAAGCTTACAATAATATCGTAATTTTGACCTTCTTACTAAGGTAATAACTCTAAAAATTAATATTATGAATTACATAAAGCTCAATAAAATGGTGAAAAAAATATTATTTGTTTTTGCAATGACTTTCTTGTTAGCGTCTACTACTGATGCTCAGCGTATTGCTGTGGTTGATATCAATCAGATTATGGAAAGTATGGACGAATATCAAAGCGCACAAACTCAGTTGGATGATCTAGCTTCGAAGTGGCGACAGCAAATCGCGCAAGAATATGATAAGATCAAAGGAATGTATAATCGTTATCAAGCAGAACAGGTGCTAATGAGTGACGAAGTGAGAAAGCAAAAAGAGGAAGAAATTGTCGCAAAAGAAAAAGAAGTAAGAGAAATGCAGAAACAAAAATTTGGTCCAGATGGTGCCCTATTCAAAAAAAGAACAGAACTGGTAAAACCATTACAAGATCGAGTCTATAAAGCCATCGAAGATTATGCAAATGATCGTGGATTTGATTTTATCTTCGATAAAGGAGGTTCACAAGGTTTGATTTTCTCTACAGATCGTTACGACAAAACTGCTGACATCCTTAAAAAAATAAAGGCTAACTAAAGCGACTAATAAACACATAAGATACTTTTATAATAAAAGAATTTTATATCATTTAAATAATCACAACGTTAAAAAATTTCAAGAAAAACCGTATTTTCGCAATCGCTTATCGGAAATACATGTATTTTTAAATTAAATCATATCTGAATACTATGAAAAAAATAGCAAAATTAGGATTATTATTACTTGCTTTAGTAAGTATCAATATAAGTATGTCGGCTCAAAACTTTGGCTACTTAAATTCTCAAGTCATTCTTTCAAAGATGCCTGAGGTCAAACAAATGGAGGCAAACTTGGAAGCGCTACAAAAGCAATTACAAAAGCAAGGCGAACAAATGGTTGCCAACTTTAAAAAGCAAGAGCAAGCTGCTATGCAAAAGCAAGAAAAAGGAGAACTTTCTCCTATTCAGCAACAAACTTTAGGAGCAGAACTACAGAAGGAACAACAGAAAATTTTAGATTTTGAAAAAGAT
Source organism: Saprospiraceae bacterium (assembly GCA_045110315.1). GTDB lineage: Bacteria > Bacteroidota > Bacteroidia > Chitinophagales > Saprospiraceae > CALFBG01. The sequence continues at coordinate 14,070 of JBGCFY010000027.1, read as the reverse complement.
ATGCAAAAGCAATTGGTGGAGAAAAGAGATGCTTTACTCAAGCCAATCCTTGATAAGGTAAATACTGCTATTAAAGATGTAGCCACGGAAGGTAAATTCCAGTACATCTTCGACCAAGGTGCTGGCGCCATTTTATATGCTGATCCAGGACAAGACGTTACACAAAAAGTAAGCACTAAACTAGGTCTGTAAAAATATAGTTACGCTATCGTTTATACGATACGAAAAAATATAATTAGCCTTAAAAGGTGACTCTCATGGAGTCACCTTTTTTTTTGCCCAGCACTAAGCTCCTAGATGCTTCAAACGTCATACTCCAATCACCAATAAAGTTGTCTTAACGTCGTCATCTTAAAATATCTTTAATAAAAAGATTAAGTAAACTGTCCCTTCGTACTACCGGATTCACTTCTATAAGTAACCCTACAAATAATCTAATTGTTTTATATCGAATAAAACAATATTCGTCTACAGTTATTACTGAGGCGATTATTACCATGATTTTTTCACCATCAAACCAAAAAAAGTTATGAAAAGATTTTTATTGTTGTTTAGTACTATGTTTTTTCTACAGTTTGCGAACGCCCAATTTTGTCCGGGCAATATTTTTACTAATGGAGACTTAGAATTAGGAGACCCTGATGTGACTTTAGATGAAGACATTGGAAATGCTATAGGGTTTAGTTCGATTTGGAACTTTGCTGCTTCTGGCGCGAGTGGTGCTGATTTTTTGGGACCAACTACGGCTGTTTCTAACTTTAGTCTTCCAACTCCCGCTTCTGGAAATTACGCTGGATTTTGGGTATCTAACAGATTTGAAGCCACCAGTATTACCTATCGGGAAGGTTTTAAAAACCGACTAACGACTCCTATTTTGCCAAATACGGGCACGTACTGCTTAACTTTTGACCTTGCTTGTATGGGAGGTTGGGGTACTGCCGAACTAGGCGTTTATGGAATAACTAATAATACAAATGCTTTTGCTCCCGTACCTACTGGATCACATAATCCAACTAATATGAATCTGTACGGCGCGGCTAATACCATGCACTTAGCAGATATTGGAATTAATTCTAATCCCTGCAACGGTGCGAAGACCGTACAAACTATTATTTTCAACAGTTCAGATCCTGCCTTTCCTGCGGGAGGAATTACACACCTCTTTTTTACACATAGTGACAATGTCATTAGCGGTGTTCGTTACGTTGGGATAGATAATCTTTGCTTTAAAGGAGTTCCTTGTGGTAGTATTATCAACGAAACGGTAGTTTGTGCTCCAGGAGGAGGATATAATTATACCTTCGAAGTAGAAAATACTTCCGGACTTACGGTAGATGGTATTGATATCACCATTCCTGGTTTAGGATATGATCCAAGCGCAGTTATTCCGAATGGAACAACTTACGGTCCCGTAACAGTATTTATTCCTGCTAACGAATTCCCAACTTATTGCTTTGATGTCTTGATGTACAGTGGAATTACACAGTGTTGTGATATTGCTCATTGTATTGACTTACCAGATTGCGATCCTTGTGACGATGTTCAACTTTGGGTGAATAATGTAGGGGCAGATGGAAATGATTGCTGTTATGAAATTGATGTCTCCAACAATTTTAATGGAAGCTACTTTACAGGAATTAACACGACAATTCTTACTCCTGGTGTAGGATTTAGTAATCCTACAACTAATGGAAACTGGACAGTACTGCCACTTGGTGCTAATACGCTAAATTGGTCTCCTCCAACTCCATTCATGGCACAAGTGAGTTACCTGAATCCAATTAATTTCTGTTTTACAGATATCTTACAAACGAGCCAAATGCCACAAACAGTAGTTTTTGACTGGTTGGCATTAGACTCCAATGGAAGAGATTCTGTTGTTTGCTCTGACACTTTAATTTTCAATTGTGAGCCTTGTCTCATGATTTACAATAAAGAAATTAACTGTTTAGATGATGGTACTTACGAATACTGTTTCTCGGTAACAAACAATGGTGATGATCCTGCTACGCAACTTTACTTAGATCCCTACGGACCTAGTGGAGCAACTTTTGCCCCGAATCCAGTACCAGTAAGTTTAGCACCGGGTCAAACGTCAGATTACTGTGTAAATATATCGGGTGTATCTGGTGGTGACGTAGTCGAGTACAAAGCCTTACTGAAAAGCTTCCTAGGAGATACGCTTAATTGGTGTTGTATTGTCGATACTTTCAGAGTAGAAATACCAGAGTGTGATGACTGTGTTTGTGATGAAAAATTCTTTTCAAGTACCATGGGCTTCCTTCCGTTGTATAGTATTAATTCGTGTAAAGGAGCGCTCTCTCCTTTCGGTATAGATGAATGCTACGAAGTGACTTGGAGAAGAAATGGCGTAGTGATTGGACAAACGATGGGTAGTGATCCTTTATATGTTACATTCAGCAGTAAGTATGCAAGCTATTGCATGACGGTTAGTATACCCGGTACGGAATGTGTCAGACAATTCTGTCGTAAACTTCGATGCAACCTTTTAACGGATGGTCCTGGTGACGGTCCTGGCGGTGGTCCTGATTTGAGTCTTAAAATGACCCAAGAAGATGACCAGAAAGAATCCGTGACAATTAAAAATATTTACCCAAATCCTGTGAATGATTTATTGAACGTAAACCTTAACCAAAGCTTCTCCGAAGCACGAGTTAACCTTCAAATCATCAACGCGATGGGAGAAATTGTCTTAGCACTAAATAATCAAATCGTTAATGGAGAAGAAATTCAAGTTCGAGTGAATGACTTAAGTGAAGGGGTTTACTTCTTGAGAATCGACGGAGAAAATATTCAATCCGACTTCTTAAAATTTGTAAAAGTGAAGTAAGCTAAAAAGGGAATGATTAGTATAACATTTGATACTACAGCTGAAAAAAACTGTAAATCAAGTTAAAATTGAGAGGTCACTGAGTTAATTACTTGGTGACCTTTTTTTACTTGCTGAAGTGCTTACCACACTTTTTTTGCTTTTCCTTCCTCAACCCACTGACTCCATTTTTTATTATAAGTATGTACTTTCTGAACGACTTTACCATGATTATCTACAACGGGGTTTTCTTGATTGATCCATTCAAAAATACTTCCGTATAAGTTGTAAACATTAGTATAACCTAAAGCCAATAAGCGTTCTCCAATCTTTTCGCTTCGATAACCTACAGAACAGTAAAGGACAATTTTTTGATCTTTATTAACTTTGGCGAGTACCGTAGGATCAAATTCTTTGTATCCTAAATATTTTGCTCCGGCAATGTGACTCACATTATATTCTTCTTTTTCACGGGCGTCAAAAAGTACCACATCGGATTGAGTACGTTTCAATTCCTTTACTCCAATTAATGGAACGGAAAAATTAATCAAACTGGCAACCTCCGAATCGAAAGCGGGCTGTTGACAATGAGGTCGAGTCGCAGGTTCTTGTGCTTGCGAACAACTAAATAAGCAGAGAAAAAGAAAACTTGCTAGTAATCGTAAAGGAATGGTACGGATCATTTTTTTTATTTTAAAATAAGGACTTGCTAAAGAGAACGTTAAATCGCTCGCTTTACACTAAATACAGCTACAAAAATTTGATTTTATGCCCTAATTTGTCGGGACAAAAACAAAACTACATTGCTGAGGGCTCCAATTTTTTTGAGGAAGGGATTTTTAAATGCGTTTTAACTCGTCTTGTTAACGGGCCCTTGTCCAACTACATCGGGAATCCATAAACCATCTTCGCAGTATGGACTCAATTCTTCTTTAATAAATTGCTGTACTTCCGTAGTAATATCATCAGGATAAAGTAAGTGTAAGTTGGGACCAGCATCCAAGCTAAAATAAAGTGCTCGTTTTGTATCTGCTCGATATTGACGGACCATTTCGATCATCTTCAAGCTATTAGGTCGCATCAATATATAAGAAGGATTAGAGGTCATCATTAAAGCGTGCAAACTCAAGGCTTCGTTCTCTGCGATGCTACCAAATTGCTCAACGTCACCACTTCGCAAGGCATTTAACAATTCTCGAAAACGTTGTCTAGCCTGCGCATAACGATTCTCGGCATAAATATTATTTTCCATCAAAGCGTGTCCCGCTCTACTGGAGACCGATTTTTCTGCTTTGCTAGCAATTAAAATATCATCGTGGAAGCTTTTGAAGATGGGATGTAAGTCTTCCACAAAAGAAGTTGCGTAAAGATTAGAAGCATCTGCTTCAACGTCATTTTCTCCCCAAATGGCCATGGTTGGATACACAGACCTACAAGCACTACCAGAACCTAAGCGCGCTACGAACGATGCTTTTTGTAAAAAGGCTTGTTCCGTTGATAAGTTTCCAAAAAGCGCTTTTTCCATACTACACAGACATAGCGCCAGTGCACTCATACTTGAGGCGGAGGAAGCAATACCCGCAGAGTGTGGAAAGGAATTACTTGACTTAATAGTCAACTCAAATTGAGATAAGAAAGGAAAGATCGGTCGAATACTGTGTAGAAATTTCACCAACTTTGCTTTGAATGCTTCGTTTGGTTTTCCTTCAAAGTAAAAATCTAACATAATATCATCCGAAGCTACGGACTTAGCTTGATAGCTAAATGCTGTTTCGGTATAGGCATTCTGTAAAGTAAAACTGATTGAAGGATTTCTAGGTAGCTGTTGTCCATACTTGCCCCAATATTTAATAATGGCTAAGTTAGAAGGACTTTTCCAATGAATATTGCCAGCGGTAACCGTAAGATCTGTTAGAACTAAATCGGGGTTGTGATAATTGAGCATGAATTTTCTCTTGTGAATGAGTTAGCTAAAAACGCTGTATTAAAATAAAAGCTCAAAGATATAGAAGTTGTAGTAAAAATGGAAGTAAAGCAGCGCATTAGAAAAAAAGGATCAATAAAGACGCGCGTCTTTATTGATTGCGTAAATCTTTACTATTATTTTAAATTTTAATCTTGTTTGTCTGCCGTATAAGAAATATCAAAATCCTTGAGAACGGAGTCCAAGATTTTATCTTGCCCCTCTTTGTATCCTCTTTTTAGGCGATAGCCATAAAATCTACTGAGCGCACTCCAATAAGTAGCTGTAAAACCACCGCGTAATCCTTTCAATAAGTAAAAGAAAGGAGTATCTAACTCTCGCTCAATCATTTTAATCATGATTTTTCCTTGCGTTTTACTTAGTTTTTTGAGCGGTTCTTTGAATTCTTTCTTGAGTTCTCGTTGTAATCTTTTAATGTGTCTTTTGCGTTCTCGCCGTTTCATATTTTGGGTCACGTGTTCTGTTTCCCTGAAAATGCGAATGGCTTTGGCGGCGTAAGGATAAACTTTGGCGGCATAGCGGCGGTACTTGAGGTAACGACGATATTCTTCGTCACTCTCGAAGTTTTTAGGTGTGGAGATGGAAACATCGTCCAAATCGGCAATCAAAATGGTATCATTATTTTCAGTGATGAGCGCCGTAACAATTTCTCCGTTGAGTTTAATTTTTTCTTTACGCTCCTTTAATTGCGCGAAACTTGCACTGATGCAGAGCAAACAAAGTATTCCGGTGCAAAGTATATTTCTCATTGTTTAAAGTTTATTATTTTTAAATCCTGCTCTACTACCTAAAACTTAATTTAGGATTTACCCAACCCCCCAGCTTTATAACTGCAATTTCATAACCAAATTACATTAATTTGCATTAATATGATGTTATACTTCTGTTAAGGTGTGTTTTTAATCTCCCTTTAAATCTGTTCCAACGAAAGCTGCCTTTTACTTCTAAAAAGCAAAAGGCAGTTTTTAAACAAATATTTAGCAATGATTTATTGCTGATTCTTGTATTTTTTTCTAAATTTTCGTGCTAGTGCTTTTTGCTTATTATCAACATCAATTTTTCGACCTTGGATAAAAGCGTGTTGAATTTTGCAAGTCCGCATATCCAAAGCATCTCCATCGGCAATAATTAGCGTAGCGTCTTTACCCCGTACTAGACTTCCCGTTGTTTTATCAATACCAAGAATTTTGGCGGCATCGGAAGTAAGTGCCTTGATTGCTTTTTCGTAGTCTAAGCCAAAACCGACGGCGTGCCCTGCCTGAAAAGGAAGGTTACGTTGCTGCCAAGCTCCGTTCATACTAAAACAAAAAGTAATTCCAGCTTTTGCCAAGATAGAAGGTGTTTTGAAAACTTGATCAATATCATCATCCGTGCGACTAGGCAAACTGTGGATATCAGAAAGAATTACAAAAGTTTTGTGTTGCTTCAAAAAATCAGTGATTTTCCAAGCTTCGCCAGCACCAACTAAAACGATGTTGACACCGTGCTTTTCTGCCATTAGCACGGCACTCATCATGGAGCGTGCGTAACTAGTATGTACATGCAAAGTTTTGCTACCGTCAAACAATCCACTCATGGCATCAAATAAAAGGTTCTTTTTGGAGCGATTGGTACTTTTGTGGTAAGCTTTTGCTTCTTGAAAGAATGTCTCTATTTCACGCGTGTTCTTTTCGTAATTCTTATTGGATTTGATCGTACCTGGTTCTGCCCACCAGCCAGAATAACTAAAAGCGGAAGGCCAGTTTAAATGAATTGCATCATCTCCTTTGTAGATCGCATCTTCCCAATTCCAGGCATCTAGATGGACAATACTTGATTGTCCAGAGATTCTTCCACCTTGAGGAACAACTTGAGAAAGTAAAACACCGTTCGACCGAATCGTCGGTGTTACTCGAGAGTCGGTGCTGTAAGCGATAATAGACCGAACGTGTGGTTTGAGGTAACCAATTTCTCGGCTATCTCTGGTCGCTCGTACTGCTTCAATCTCTACGAGACCGATTTGGCTATTCGGTGCAATAAAGCCGGGATAAATATGTTTACCAGTGGCATCAATTTTTTGATGCGTGCTAAAATCTTGAGCAAGTGCTTGATTGCCGACGGCGGTAATTTTCCCCTGTTCAAAAGCAATAATACTGTTTTCGATAACCTCTCCATTCCCGAGATGTGCCGTAGCGCCCATGATGACGATCGGTTTCGTTTGTGGTGGAGCAGGTGTCTGTTGAGCCACGCCTACTTGTATGCTTAGTACCGCAAGGATGGCTACTATGATATTTTTAAAAACGTTCATTTTAATTTTTTTTCAGATTAAACAAGTTCTAATGATTCATTTCATCTTCCCCGTGGTCGCAATGATACAAGTGTTGCTTTTTGACTTTGACGGGTTGTGTTGCCTTTCCTTTATTTTTAGCCGTCAGCATTTTTTGAATCAAGCGAGCTCGTTCTGCTCGGACTTCAGCTTGTAGTTTTTGATCGAGGTTACGATCAAAAAACTTGATTCCGTCGATGAAAGTCATGTCTGCTTTAGCATAAATAGAAAGAGGATGATTGGACCACAAAACGACATCAGCGTCTTTGCCCTCTTTGATACTTCCTACGTGTTGATCTATGTGCAATAATTTTGCAGGATTCAAGGTGACAAACTTCAAGGCATCTTCTTCGGAAGTTCCACCGTACATGACTGCTTTGGCAGCTTCTTGATTCAATCGTCGACCCATTTCTGCATCATCGGAGTTGATCGCAGTCAAGACTCCTTGCTCGTGCATGATGGAGCTATTTTGTGGGATAGCATCAATAACTTCATATTTGTATGCCCACCAATCGGAGAAAGTTGATCCTCCGGCACCGTGCTTTTTCATCTTATCTGCTACTTTATATCCTTCTAAGATATGCGTGAAAGTATTGACTTTGAAATTCATACGATCGGCAACGTGCATGAGCATATTGATTTCTGATTGTACGTAAGAGTGGCAACTAATAAAACGCTTATCGTTAAGAATTTCGATTAGAACTTCTAATTCTAAATCTTTTCGTAAATCAGTTTTTCCTGCTTTCTTGGCTTGTTCGTATTCTTTGGCTCGAGTAAATGCATCGACGTATACTTGCTCAACGCCCATTCTGGTATCAGGAAAACGATTGTTTCGGCTAGACCGAGAACTCTTGACATTTTCTCCGAGTGCAAACTTGATGAAGCCAGCACTATTTTCAAACTTCATTTTTTCGGGAGAAAAGCCCCAGCGTAACTTGATAATGGCAGATTGTCCACCGATTGGATTACAGGACCCATGCAAGAGTTGGGAACAAGTAACGCCACCGGCTAGTTGTCGATAGATATTAATATCTTCCGAATTGACAACATCGGAAACACTAACCTCGGCAGTTACAGCTTGCGAGCATTCGTTGACACCTCTAGAAATAGCGATGTGTGAATGCTCATCAATAATTCCTGCGGTGAGGTGCTTATCTTTTCCATCAATTACTTTAGCGCTACCTGCGGAAAGATTTTTTCCTATTTTTTTGATTTTCCCCCCTTCGAGGAGCACATCTGTATCTTTGAGAATACCATCTTTTTCGTTCGTCCAAACGGTTGTATTTTTGATTAGGATATTTTCAGCCTTTGGCATATCTGTCCAACCAAACGCCATGAAAGGATAACTTACATCACCTAGCTTGAGGTCTTCTGCTGCGGTTTTATCCTTTTTCTTATCTTTTTCATCTTCTTTTTCGGCTAGCGCGCGCGTAAAACCTGTTTTCCAAGTGACCCAAGTTCCGTCGGCTAACGTTGCATTTCCTCCCCAGCCATTTTGTTCAACGGCACCAGAAAGAGATACGACATCACTTTTCTCACCAGTAAGGTTATAGGATAAAGAGATTAGATCATCAATTAAAGTATACTTTACTTTGATTTCAGTTGAATCGTTGAGTTCGATGAGCATTGTAGGTTTTTCCATGCTACCCTTAACGTTTAGCGTGTACTGATTTTTACCAACGTTAAGTCGATAAACCCCACGGAGGTCTTTTTCTTGTAATGCTTTTAATACGTGAGCTTTTCCTCGTACCCAATTGTGCAGGATATTTGATTTTTCATCAAAAATGGGCGCACTACAAACGATGAAATTTGCTAACTTACCCGTGGTTAGACTACCAACGTGATCAGAGATACCGAGTAATTTTGCGGGTGTATGCGTTAGTGCCTTGAGGGCTGTTTTTTCGGAAAGACCATATTTGATGGCTTTTCTGATGTTGCTTAAAAGCGCCGACTTTTTCTTAAGACCATCTGAGGTAAATGCAAACTCAATTCCTGCTGCTTCTAATCTAGCAGGATTTGTGGGGGCTAATTCCCAATGCTTCATATCGGATAATGAAATTAAAGAAGCAGCATAAGGATCTTCTACGTCGTAAGCGTCTGGAAAGTTAACAGGAATCAAGAAGGCACTTCCAGTAGCTTTGATGTCGTCAATTCTTTTATACTCATCCCCGTTACCTTTGAATATATATTTCACACCAAACTCTTTCCCTAGTTTTGCTGCGCGGAAGACCTCTAATTGATCTCGTACGTCAAAAAACTGTGGCATACTTTGTACCTTATTCCAAGCATCTAAGGATAGATTAGTTTCCATTTTATGCCCGTGATCTTTATACCACTTAGCATCGTAATACGTCTGTCGTAAAAGTGCAATTCCTCCCATGAGTGAAGTAGGGTAAGTTTGGACAGAACTTCCTTTTTTGAAAGATAATACGTGGGCTGCTTCCTTTTTTAATAATAAAAGATGTGCACGTTCATCTCCTAGTAAACCAACCATAGCTGTTCCTCGAGAGATACCATCAATACGATGACTCATAAAGCTACCAAAACCTAACTTTCGATAAGTTTCGAAGGCTTTTGAATCACTTTTAAATAATTCGTACGCTCGGAATTCTGGTCGGAGTGCTTCATTCCAGAGGTAAGCGCCACTTTTGGTTGACACCATATTTTCTCGGAAACCAGCACTTTTTTTCTTTTCCGCTTTTGGTAAGCCTAACTCTGTGTATGCTTCAATGAAGGAAGGATAGATAAATTTACCAGATAAATCAATGATGACCGCTTCTTTGGGAATGCTTACACTTTTACCAACAGAAACTATTTTTCCATCACGGATTAATAAGGTAGCTTTTTCGATTTTGTCCTGATAAGTTTGATAAATGGTTGCATTGGTAAATGCGTATAAACCATCTCTTTGGTCGTAAACGCCATTTCTAGGGAAGGTTTCTTGCGCTAGTAGTGTTGTACTAAATAGTGCAAAACCCAAGAAATAAATTAACGCGTAAAACTTTTTTTGCATAAATGTTTCTTTTAATATTGGATAGAATAACTTTAGAAAATGAAATTGAAGTTATGAAGTCATTTTAAAGTCAGGATATAACTGATCTTTATATTTTTAAAATAACTTCTTGGTATCAAGGAGTTCCTTAATACGATTTCACCGTGATAATAGTGAAAATATCGCTGAATTTGTTGAAAAAGAGTGGTTTTAACTTCCTAAAGGTATTATCTTGCTCGCCATCAAAGTCGGTGTAAAAACTACCTACATGAATTTAGAAAGTCCAGTACAGCAGTTTATTGAAGCGATTAGCGAGAGCATTGAGGCTAAGCGTTTTGTGAAATTGAGTTTGAGTAAAGCTGCTACGAAGCAAAGCGACTTAAAAAATATCTATGCTCGTTGGATTGAGCTAAAAGGCGAGGCACAATTATCTTTTACCTACCGATACACTACTAAGGATGAGGTCAAGAATTATCCAATTGCGGAAGCACTCAAAGTACTATCGAGTCTCCTTGGAGATCAGTTTTTGCAAGCGCATCTTTTTACGACGGCGCAGGATTTAACCTTGTTATTTAATAAAAAGAGAAAAGCCCGTTTATTAACTAAAGCAGCGACGCACCATGAAGTTGGTACTCAAGCGCACAATCGAGCAAAAAAAAGAAATATTGAAGCGCAAGCGAATCCTTATTTATACGAACTGGGAATTAGTGACCGCGAAGGGAAAGTTTTAAAAAAAGGGCAGAAGAAATTTAAACAGATTAATAAATACATTGAGCTAATTGAGCACGCAATTGAAGGAGCAGCCTTGCCGAATGATCCGCACATTGTAGATATGGGTTCGGGGAAAGGATATCTGACTTTTGCCTTGTATGACTATCTGAAAAACCATCGAGAATATAGACCAAAGATCACAGGCATAGAATTGCGTACGAACTTGGTAGCGTTTTGTCAAAGCTTAGCGGAGAAAGTTCAATACGAGCAATTGCATTTTTTGGCAAAAGATATCAATGATTTCAAACCGGAGCGAATAGATATGCTCATTGCTTTGCACGCCTGTGATATTGCAACGGATATTGCGATTGCGAAAGGAATTAAGGCTGGTGCAAAGTTGATTATGGTGGCGCCGTGTTGCCACAAACAAATTCGGAAGCAATTGGATCGTAAAGACGCTTGGCAAGGTATTCTTCGACACGGGATTTTGGCGGAGCGGCAAGCCGAATTAATTACGGACGGACTTCGTGCGCTGCTCATGGAAGCACAGGGCTATCGGACGAAAGTGTTTGAGTTTATCTCCTCGGAACATACGAGCAAAAACCTAATGATCGTTGGCAAGAAAGATAAACCCAATCTGGCTGCTAAAGAGAAAATCGAGGCGATCAAGGCAGAATTTGGAATCGCGTATCATCATTTGGAAACCCTACTCTAGCGGTGCTTACCCTTGCACATAAATGAGCTGCTTTGTTTCAAAAAACTCTTCTTCAAAAAAACCTGCTAAAGGATACTGCTCGATGTATTCTCGATTTTTGCGGGCTTTGATTTCTTCGGAGACGTCTCCTCCCTTGAGTGTTAAAAGTCCGTTGGGAAGCGGATGTTTTTGCTTATTCTTGATGAGCGGAAAACTCCAGTTGCAAAGTTTATCTAGGCTCGCTACGGCGCGACAAACCACAAAGTCAAAATGATGCTTTACTTCTTCTGCGCGAATTTGTTTGGCAATTACATTTTTGAGACCAAGAGCTGTTTTAATCTCTTGCACAACGGTGATTTTTTTGCGAGTGCCATCAATCAAAGTGAAGCTAACTTCGGGCATGACGATAGCAAGAGGAATACCAGGAAAACCTCCTCCGGTACCAATATCAAGAATTTCTGCTTTGGGTAAAAACTGAACGACTTTGTAAATTGCTAAGGCGTGTAAAACGTGTCGTTCGTAGAGATTATCAATATCTTTACGAGAGATAACGTTGATCTTTTCGTTCCATTCGCGGTAAAGCGCTCCAAGTTGGGCAAGTTGATCGAATTGTGCTTGAGTTAGGTTAGGAAAGTATTTACGAATGATCTCCATGTAATTAATTTTGAAGCTTTGAGTGAAAACACCCAAAAATGTGCTTTCAACCTATTTGCAACGAGCTATAAAAATATTGAGCTTCCCTATTCAATGATAAGGAAGCTCAATATTAAGAAAGTACGAGGAGATAATAAAATATACCAGCAGGAATATCAAGTATGTAGCGTATTAAGCTTGATTACCCGCTTGGCGTTTCAACTTTGCACGTCGTTGTTTTTCTGACCATTTGACGGTGGTTTCTAAGTGAGCCTTAGCGTTGGGACTTTGCAAAAGATTGTATAAAATTTCTTTGGCGCGAAAAAGCTGTGCTTTTACGGTACCTAATGGAATATCTAGTTCTCGCGCAATTTCGTCGTAGCTCAATTCTTCGAAAAAACGAAGCTCAATCATCAGACGATACTTATGGCTTAATTTGCCAAGTACGTTGCGCATTAATTTTACCTTTTGGCGACGAATAAATTGTTCTTCTGGATCTAAGGAGCTAGATTTTAAGTTAGAAGAATAATCATTGGTGCCACCTTGTTCGATTGGGTCATCAATTGATAATAAGTTGAGCCTTTTCTTACGAATGTAATCAATGCAATTATTGATTGCAATTTTAAACAACCAAGTACTGAACGCATAGTTAGGTGCATAACTTGGTAGCTTGTTAAAAGCTTTGCCGAAAGCTTCTAAAGTAAGGTCGTCGGCATCTTCTCGATTGTTTACCATTTTTAACATCATGTGAAAAATGGAATTCCGATAGCGCTCCATCAGTACCGCATACGACTTTTGATTGCCATCGATTGCGGATAATACGAATTCGTAATCTTCTTGAGCACGAGAAGAGAGGGTCTTTGTTTTTGTTTTTACGTCCATGAATCAGTTTTACCTATAAGTGATACGGGAGCGAAGATAATATAGTAAGCAAGGTAGGCAACATCTAAAAAAGGAATCCAAAGCAATAAGTTTCGTTCCTGAAACCTTTTCAAAATGGCTGCGTATATGATTAAGATTATTACCATTCGCACAACATATATTAAAAATACAAATATCGTGCTAAACTTTGCCAAGAGCAATATTATTCCTCCTGTATAGTGAAAAAAGTGACTAATTGCTAGCACTGCTAAGAGACTTTTGTGGACAAACTTATAATGAATGCCCGTCGTAAAATGGCGTGTTTTCTGCCTGTAATAGGCGCGCCAGCTACGTTTTGGCTCCGAGTACATAAAAGTTTTCGGTAAAATCGTGATTGCCGTATTATTTTTATTGGCAACTTGGTTAATAAATAAATCATCATCTCCAGAAACAACGTGTCGGTGCGCTTGAAAACCATCGACTTGCTGAAATAATTGTTTCTTATAAATTAAATTCCTGCCAACGCCCATGTAGGGTAACTTCGCTAAGGCAAAAGAAAAATATTGGATTGCCGTATAAACCGTCTCAAAGCGAATTAAACGGTTTAGCATTCCCGGATAATAACGATAAGGGCTGTAGCCCAAACCAATTGCTTTAGCATCGTTGAGTAAAGCTTGCATTTCTGAAAGCCATTCCAAACTATTGGGGTAACAATCAGCATCAGTAAGTAAAAGAACTTCGTTTTTTGCTGCGGCAATCCCTTTTGCAAGCGCAGTTTTCTTTCCAATATTGTTATTTAACTTATTATAATTTTTTATAATACGTAAGTTCGGTTTTTTTATTTGAAAATCCAATAAAATGTTAGCTGTTTCATCGGTCGAATCATCGTTAACGACGATAACTTCGAAGGAGTGGTAGTTTTGGTTGAGAATCCGTGGTAAATTTTGAGATAAATTTTTCGCTTCATTTTTTGCACAGATGACGATGGATACGGTCGGAGGTTCTTTTGTCGATTTTGTGTGGCTAGTAGGAATTTTGAAAAATGCTAGTCGGGCGAAGA
>JBGCFY010000026.1:0-4564 GCA_045110315.1 Saprospiraceae bacterium | reverse complement strand
ACCAACTCAAAATGGATTAATTGAACGACTTAATGGAACACTAAGGAAAGAATGTTTAAACCTAGAATGGTTTGAGTCAATTCCTAAACTCAATCTACAGTTACAAGATTGGTGGCTTACATATAATTCCATTCGACCACACAGTTCTATTGGATATCAAACACCAAATGAATACGAAAAATTAAATAAGAAATTCTACTTTAAAGTGGTTGCGGCTTAGGGGAAGAGGACACTTCCCCTTGATCAAACAACACGGTTTGACCTGGGTCGCTTGCCGGATTGTATCGTTTTCGTTTCGAAGAAAAAATCAACTTTTTTAGTTGCGACAATTCTTCTTTTAGAAGAATAACCTCGGTATGAAGCGCTTTATTTTCTCGTTCTAATTCTGCTTTTGACACGGAATAAATATACTACTTTTATCCCGATTTCCCCAAAGAAAAACGCTTTCTTCTTTTCACTTTTTTCGTCTCGATTCCTTGCACTATTAATAATAACTTTTCATAGCTCAAACTGTAATTATCCAAGCCTTTCAGATGTTCAAATGTCCCTTGTTCCAAGCGTTTGAAATATAGACTAAATCCATCGCCTTCCCACATCAACATCTTCAAATGTGTCTTCCTTTTGTTGATGAAAACAAAACCTGCACCGCTCTGCAATATCATCCCCATCTTCGATATCACTATAACTCCTAGCGTATTGAAGCTTTTTCGCATATCCGTAGGTTGATCATAAAGATAGTAGGTGCCACTACGTTCAAACACTTTGCAAAGTCTTTATCAAGTCCACTGTCAAATTTTCCTCGCTATAAATCCGAATCCCGTTTGGCAATACAATTTCCAAGCCCATAATATCTTTAGGCTTTTCTAATTTTAAAAATTGACCAGATATAACTTCTTCTTCTTTTAGCTTAAACCAAGACATGAAAGTCGCATACTTTATTCCGGCCAGCTCGCAATAGGCTTTTTTACTCTGACCACTTTGTTCCCAATATTTGATGTGCTGAATTCTTTGTGATTTTTCCATTACTTTTATTTGAAGCAAAGGTAAGTAGGCTTACCTCGGGACACAAGGTGGTGTGGAGTGGTCGCTTACAAATAAACTAATTAAATCTAATATTGAAATTGACTACAATATAAAAGACAGTAAAGGGAAAAACGTAATTGAGCGAATAAGAGATATGAATGAGATGTATAAAAAATTTATTGAAAGAGAGAAACAAAGATGGAAATCGAGACCTGAAATGTTGAATTACACTATTAGTGATGAAATAAATAAACTGATAGATTGAATAAAAAACGAGAGAGAATAAAGTTTAGCTGTCAATACTCCGCATTCGCTTTGTACTGCAGCTACACGGATTGTTACTTGCAATCAAATTGAGACCAAGAAGAAGGAAGAATATTAGGGTTAGAAATTAAGCACCTTTACTGTATTTTGGAACAAAATAATTTAGGTATAATAACATACCAATGTATGTAATGATTAACGTTGGCACACTAGTATTAAACCCTAAATCAAATTCTGGAATACTGAAAATTTCTCTAAATGGAATTATAGCGATGGATAGCATAAATAAAATTCCAAAAATAAATAATCCAATAATCGAATTTCTATTTTTTCTCGTTCTTTTGATTTTTAATTTGGATTCTTGGCGGAAAAAGTACCAAAGTATAAGAATTGTTGCCACTACTTCAACTCCAATTGCAAGAAATACATTGGATGCATAATTACCTAGTCCAACCTGATGAGAATCTATTCCAAAAATATGATGAGGATGTCCAGAGAAGAAATCTAATGCAAAGTGTCCTAATACTAATATCGCTCCTGCTAATCCAATCTTAGTCTCCTTAAAAATGAACTTTCCAATAAGAAATATAATTAATAGCCAAGCAAATAAAGGGATCAAATCATGACTATAAAGCATATCTACAGCCATATTACTTACGGTTGTATCAAATACATCATCTGGTGTTGTAACTTCTAACCCTAAATAGTGAAATGAAAACCAAAGAAAATCTTGAAGCTGGGAAGCAAATAAGAAATATAACAAAGTCCCCTTGGGGTATTTTTGATATGCGATCATTGCTGTACCATAGTGAGCTGCTAACATAATTAAGTAAATTTGTAATGATTTGAATATTTTTTTATACTTTAGTTTTTAAAGTAAAACAAAGGTAATATAACTTTACAATTTAAAGTAAAAAATTAAAGATAATGGTAAAAAAATTTCGCTCATCCTGTATTATTGCTTCAGCACTAGACTTAATAGGTGACAAATGGTCATTACTTATCATTAGAGATATGCTTATGTTTAAAAAGAAAACATTTAAAGAATTATGTGATTCTGAAGAAAATGTAGCAACGAATTTATTATCAGCTAGACTTAAATTATTGGAATCACTAGAAGTATTAAACAAAAGAAAATTGCCTACCAACAAAAAGGAAAACATCTACCTGCTAACTGATAAGGGGATTCAATTAGCTCCAATAATAATGGAAATTGTTATTTGGAGTGATAATTACGTCAGGGAATACAATGCTGAAATGAATATAAATGAGTATAAAACAATAGATAAAAACAAGGCTATCAATCAAGTTCAAAAAGAATATAAAGAATTCGCCATTCAATATGAAATTTAACTAAATTCTAAGTCAACTTAATGAATTATCAAAATTAATAAAACAACTTCAATCAATAAAAAAGGAAAAAGAAATTTTCCAGACGCATATTGACTTTATCCAGAATGGAAGAATTAGAAATTACAAAACAGAATCAAAAGGAAGAGTTGAAAAAAAAAAAAGCTGTTGAAGAATTTTTATTATCTAGTCCTGAGAATTTTCTTTTTCTATATGGATCAGGTGGTATGGGAAAAACGTATCTATTGTATGATGTAGTTAAAAAAATAGAAGAAGAACCTATTTACTTCCTTGTTCCTAAAAACAGTACGTTTGAAGAACTTTTTGAACTATGCTTTGATTTAAAAAAAAGTTCTTTCTCCAAGAATCAATTGTATAGAAAATTTATTTCTCTATTTGAGAAAGAAAGTATCCATTTGTCCTCTTCTGCAACCGGGACAAAGATTGAAGCTCACGTAGTTAACGTAATTAAGGCCTGATCGAAAAACGGGATTAGCGGCCTCTTTCCATTCATTTTAACGGGCTAAAATTATACTTAAGGATTAAATAATAGTAGAAATTTACGATCTTAGTGTGGAATATTGAAATTTGTGGCAGGTTCTGTTAGGGAGGAGGGGAGAAGTTGCGACGAAGGTGCTTTGTTCAACACTGTTTTATAATGTCATATCTCATATCGAATGAAAAGCCGATAAGAGACGCCGTATAAACAATCCGTTCCACGAAAGAACGGATTCCATTTTCCTGAAATCCACTCCGAAGAAGTAGACAGTTTTCATTTTTCCTTAACATCTCTCCCCGCTCATTCTAAATAACTCCAAATATTTACTATTTTACGCATACGAGTTAAGATCACTATTTTATAAACCATTGGATAGTTAACATAAATGGAAATTACACCAAAAAAAGGCTTTCGGGGATTAATTGAAAATTGGCAAAGTGATTTAATCGCAGCGGTGAGTGTCTCACTCATTGCTTTACCGCTTTCATTAGGTATTGCTTTGGCTGCTGGTGCCCCTGCAATGTCAGGTATCCTTTCAGCAATTGTTGGTGGTGTTGTAACAACACTGTATCGGGGTGGTCATATCTCAGTCAACGGACCTGCCAAAGGAGTCATTGCGGTCATACTTTTGGGTATTGCATTGATGGATGATGGTTCAGGGCAAGCCTTTAATTATGTGTTGGCAGCAGTGGTCGTTTCGGGCGCAATTCAAGTGTTATTGGGGTTGTTGAAATTGGGTCGCTTAGCGGATATCTTCCATTCTTCGGTGATTCATGGCCTTTTGGCAGCCATCGGAATTATCATTTTTGCAAAACAAATCCATGTTGCCATGGGCACGCATTCTGATAGTCCGAGCATTATACAAAACCTCATTGATGCGGTTGTATACTTACCTCAAGCCAATCCTTATGTGGTGATTATTGCTTTGGCAGGCTTGCTTTTATTATTGTTTCATTCCAAAATCAGTTATCGGTTTTTCCATATTTTACCTGCGCCAATGTGGGTCATTGCCCTTTCCATTCCGTTTGTTTATGTATTCAATTTTTTTGACCAACATATGCTTTCATTTTTTGGAAAGGCATACGAAGTAGGACCTAGTCTATTGTTGGACATTCCCGATAATATTATGGACTCCATAATGCACCCTAATTTTGGTAAAATTAATACAATTGAATTCTGGACAACCGTATTGTCCATTTTAATCATAACAAGTATTGAATCATTAGCCATTGCGAAAGCAGTTGACAAAATTGACCCTTATAAACGAAAGACGGATTTGAATAAGGATTTGACAGGAATTGGATTGAGTACGATGGTAGCTGGTATGCTTGGAGGTTTGCAAATTATTGCGGTGATTATTCGAAGTACGGTCAATATCCATAATGGCGCGAAGACAAAGTGGTCAAATATGTATCAAGGATTGTTGTT
>JBGCFY010000025.1:0-10248 GCA_045110315.1 Saprospiraceae bacterium | reverse complement strand
ATAATGAAGGTTGGTCATATTCGCCACTCGTTTTTTTCGCAAGTAGACAAAATCTTTAATTAGAATCCAATGTAAAGTATACAAACAGTATAAGAATAGAGCATAAAGGTGCTGAAAACGGTGGAGTTTTTTTTGTGGATGCGTATCTGATAATCTGATAAACGGATTATCATCAATATCTGCATCACAACCGGCTACATTTGGAAAAATATGGTGCGAAGCAAGATGACGGTTTTTCCACAGCGTAGCATTCACCCCTTGTAGATTAAAAATTAAATAATGCAGTATTTCATTCAAGGTTTTATTCCTAAAAAGAGTATGATGTACCGCATCGTGAGAAGCGTTAAAAGCCAGTAAAATCCCTGAAAGTCCAAATAAAGTATAAGAAATGACAAAAAAGGCGTAATGGGAGGCCACAATATTTGTAAACAGAAAACTATAGCAGCCTACAAAAAGAAAACTGTAAAACATCAATTTTAAGTGCAAGGTTTTCTTTGCGCGCAAGCGCAATGCAGGACTCAGTTTTGCATTCACTTCCGTAGATAAAGCTTCATAAAAGTTAGATTTTTTTCGCTGAAACTTGATCTTCGTGTCTTCTTGCATGGTGATGGTCTCTTATAAGGTCCTGCACATTCTCTTGCTGTATTCTTTTTAGCAATCTAAAAAAAAAAAAAATTACGCTTTAAGTAGTTCGCGGAAATTGAGTTTACAATAAGTTGAAAAGAATTTTGAGCTTAAACGAGGCGAAAAACACAGACAATGCCAGAGCATTGGCAAGGCTTTTTAACGAAGTAGAAGCTTAAAAGGCTTTCAAGTTATTAGTTAATTTAATTCTGCAAACTACTTAAGTACTAAGACAAATTAATCCACTGATTAACTTGCATCATCTTTTGAGCAGTCTCTTCGTTACTCAAAACCTTCCTAAGCAAAAGCTTAGGGCGGTTTTCGCGCCTTGATACGGATCAAAATCTAACACAATTTAATGGCAAATCAATTTTGTCTTAGTACTTACTCCAAAATAATCTTGATGGTATCTCTCGTCTCCGTAGTAAAAACACCATAACCCGAATTGATATTATCGTGAATAATTACCGGTTCTGCAAAAGGATTATCCACACTATTCTCATAGCGCTCCAAGGATCGGAAAAATCGAAATTTATCTTCTGAAATTGACCTTAGAATAACCAGTACGTAGCGTTCTTCAATATCTTGTCCCCATCCAGCATATTCTCCGAACGTATTAAAAGTGATTCGATTTGATTGTCCATCAAAAGTTTGGTCTGCTACAATCGGACCAATCGCCGTAAATTCTCCCTCTAAGGTCTCTTCGTCTACATCAAAGATCGCCTTTTGGTTGTAAGTAGCACCATCGCTCGTTCTGGTATAGAAAACAGCATCAAAGGCGTAGTAGTTTTCATCTCCACTTGGGTCCGTAAATTCAAAGGTCATCAATCCTTCTCCCTCATTCGAATCGTTAGCAAGGTATTCTGCGTTCGTCAATTTAACAGCCTTAGACATCGTTTGCTGCGCCGAAATCGCATCAAATCCTGGTGCTGAAATTTTGAGTTCGTAATTGCCCGAAGCTAGTTCCTCTGCATCCAGCCCCGTTATGCCGTAAGTCCCTTCGGGGTAAGCGAAAGAGGAAATAGGATCATAAAGGTAAGGTAGCGTCCGCGTTTCCCCATTTATCTCTAAGGTTACCATGGCATCTTTCAATCCTTCCAGATTCTCACTACTCAATACGCCCAACGAACTATTAACATATACCAATACGCTGGCAGCGCCTTGTGTAAGGTGACTACTTACGGCTAATTGGGGGGAATGGTCAGGAATATCAACTTCAATGTCTTTTTGAAAAGAATTTGGGTCACATCCTACCCAAAGTGTAACAGAAGCTAAAAGCAAAACAACAAAATATGAGATAGAACTGATTCTTGAAATTTTCATATCGATACGATTTATAAATATTTTTTAAACAACTTCCTACTAAACGTGGAACGCTGATCGCTTAAAATTTAAAGTTGTAAGAAATAGAAGGAATAATGGGTAACAAACTGATTTGTTTAAATACCCGTTGACCATTATCATTAACGCCCGGTCGTATATAAAATGGGTTTCTCCGATTGTAAGCATTATAAGCACTAATCACCCATTTGCGTTCATATTTTCGCTTCTTTTTAAAAAATTCAATACTTACATCTAGTCGATGATAGGCTGGCGCTCGAAATTCATTTTTATTACCAATCGTTTCCACTTCCGTGATATTTAAGCCACCTTGTCCATTAGGAACAGCAGTATTATAACGAAATAACGGTAAAGTCAAGGAATTTCCAGTACCATAAATCCAAGCGGCCGTCATTGAAATGGTTTTATTAAACTGATGAGAAGCCACCAATGAAATATCGTGGCGACGATCATATTTAAATGGAAATTCTCGACCACTATTGATTTCTTCAAAAATGCGATTGTTCCACGATAAAGTATAGCCAATCCAACCCGTCGTTTTTCCTCTTTTTCGTTGAAAAAAGAATTCCACACCGTAAGCTTCTCCGTCTCCTTGCGTCACCTTGTCTTGCCAGTCAGAACTCAAGTTAAAGATGAAACTTGCACCTTCTTTATAAGATAAAACGTTATTCATCTTTTTATAATATCCTTCTAGGGTAAATTCGAAATCTTTCCACAGCGTTTTGGCAATACCTCCTGCAACTTGCCAAGAGTCTTGCGGTACAATACTTCGGGTACTCGGCACCCAAAGGTCCGTTGGTAAACTAAGCGATTCGTTGGTCAACAAATTGATAAATTGAGTCATTTGGCTATAAGAGCTCTTAATCGCTAAGCCATTATTTAATAAATAACGTAAACCAACCCGCGGCTGCACCGAAAAATAGTTCTTTCCTTCTACCGAAAAAGCAGAATTATGTAAGCCAACGTTTGCCTTCAGTCGACCGAATTGTATTTCATCTTCTGCGTACAAAGCATATTCGTTGGAAGCAATTTTACCTCGACCAATAATTGCATCAATCAATTCTCCCCCACTGATGCGCTCTTGGGTTGTAAATGCGCCCGGACTATAAGTGTGATTCGTTAAACTGGCACCGAAGCGAATGTAATGCCGAGGATTAGGAATATAATCAAAATCTACTTTCACCCCGACATCCTCTATTCCCGAAGAATAACGAGCCGATTGAAAAGATTCTAGGCCATCATACCGAGTGGTCTCCTCAAAAAAGATATCGATATTATAGCGACTATAGGTAATCGTTGTATTGCTAAAAAGCTTATTATTGATGAGGTAATTCCAACGAAAAGCACCAATGCTATTTCCCCAAGTCGTTCCACTTTCCGTCTCCTCTACATCCCGAAAGCTATCTTTGGATTTAAAAACATCCGCACCAAAATACCCACTGAGGTACAAGCGATGTTTATCATTAATTTTATGGTTGATTTTGGCATTTAAATCGTAGAAATATAAGGTTGGAGTACTTGTACTACCCTCTACATCTTGATCTAAAAATGGTCGCATCAAAAGGTCAATATAGGTCCGTCGACCGGAAATGAGAAAGGAGGTTTTATCTTTCACAATCGGTCCTTCCAAGGTAAGTTTGGAAGCAACTAATCCAATCGAGCCTTCTCCGTGATACTCTTGCATATTCCCTTCCTTCATATTGATTTCTAAGACCGAAGAAAGTCGTCCGCCAAAACGCGCTGGAAATCCACCTTTCGTCAAGGTCACCGTTTTAATTGCATCCGCATTAAATACCGAAAACACTCCCAGAACGTGCGAAACGTTATAAATAGGAACGCCATCCAATAAAATCAGATTTTGATCCGGGCTTCCTCCCCGTACGTAAAGTCCATTAAAGCCTTCCGTTCCCGCTTGTACACCGGGCAGAAGTTGGAGCACTTTGAGCACGTCTACTTCTCCCAATAGTGAAGGGATTTTCTTAATTTGATCGATGGGAACATTCACCTGACTCATTTGGGTTTGTTCCTCAATTCGGTCAAGTTTACCGGCCACAACTTCTACCACCTCCAATTCCACTTCACTCTTCAACTGGATGTTTAAAACGGTATCTTTTTGTAAGTAAAAAGGCAAAACGACCGTTTCGTAACCAATGTAGGAAACACTAAGATAAACGGTATCTTGAGGAAGTGTTAAACTGTAAAAACCGTAATTATTGGTCACGTTTCCCGATAAACTTTTCAGGTCGAAAACGTTGGCTGCAATTAGTTTTTCGCCGGAAGTGGCATCTTGGACATAGCCACTAATCGTATAGCGCTGAGTCTGTGCTTGAAGAGCCGTAGGACTAGTAACCCAACAGCAAAAAACCAATAAAATGGAAGAATAGAGTAATTTCATAAAAATAGTTTTAGTAAGCAAAGCGATAGACCTAAGGCGAGACAAGTTTTAAGCTTATTTTGAACGAATAAAGTTAATTAAAAAATGAGAAGTGCCAATACAAAATAGCTCAACAATCGTTAAAACAGGATGAACTTCTAGGTTTGATGGACTTACTTTGGCATAACGAAAAAAGGGAAGCTTCTGTGATCCTAATGCTCAAAATCTTCCAAATAAGTCACCAATTGCTCCATTTGTCTTGGTACTTAACCAATAAAAATGTGCTTCCTAGTATGAAATCATACCAAGAAGCACATCTTAAGTAGTTCGCAGAAATTGAGTTTACAATAAGTTGAAAAGAATTTTGAGCTTAAACGAGGCAAAAAACACAGACAATGCCGGAGCATTGGCGAGGCTTTTTAACGAAGTAAAAGCTTAAAAGGCTTTCAAGTTATTAGTTGATTTAATGCTGCGAACTACTTAAGTAGTTCGCAGAAATTATTTTAAATTAATTCCTAAACGACCGATAAAAATGGATAACGGTAATCTACCGCAGGAACAAAACTTTCTTTGATCGTTCTTGGTGAAATCCAACGGAATAAGTTCAAAATAGAACCTGCTTTATCATTAGTTCCAGAACCACGTCCGCCGCCAAAAGGCTGCTGTCCAACCACTGCTCCGGTTGGTTTGTCGTTGATGTAGAAGTTACCCGCTGCATTTTTCAACTTATCTGACGCAAATTGAATCGCTTCTCTATCTTTTGCGAAAACTGCTCCAGTCAAAGCATAAGGAGAAGTTTTGTCAACAATCTCCAAGGTCTCTTCAAATTTCTTAGGATCATATACATAAACCGTCAAAACAGGACCGAAGATTTCTTCTTCCATCGTCAAATAATGAGGATCGGTCGTTACAATGACCGTAGGCTCAATGAAATAACCTTTTGATTTATCATATTTACCACCAATCAAGATTTCTGCTTTTTTGGCTTTTTTAGCTTTTGCAATGTAGCCTGAGATTTTATCAAATGCTCTTTCGTCAATAACTGCATTGATAAAATTCGTAAAATCTTCTGGAGTTCCCATATTGAAAGAACTTACTTGTTCTACTAAACGCTTTGAAACAGCTGACCAAAGGTTACTAGGAATGTAAGCTCTAGAAGCCGCCGAACACTTTTGACCTTGGAATTCAAATGCTCCTCTTGACATTGCCGTTGCTACTATTTTAGGATCCGCAGAACGGTGAGCAACGATAAAATCTTTTCCCCCCGTCTCTCCTACTACTCTTGGGTACGATTTGTATTTGCTGATGTTGTTACCAATTGTTTGCCACAAATTTTGAAAAACTTTCGTACTTCCCGTAAAATGCAAACCAGCCAAATCTGGATGTTCAAAAATGATATCTCCCGCTACTGGACCATCTGTGTAAATCAAGTTGATCACACCTGCCGGTAAGCCCGCTTCTTCAAAAATTTCCATAATTACCGCAGCTGAGAAAATCTGCGTCTCTGCTGGCTTCCAAACAATTGTATTCCCCAACATCGCTGGTGCTGCGCATAAATTACCCGCAATTGAAGTAAAGTTGAATGGAGTAATCGCAAAGATAAACCCTTCTAGCGGACGGTGTTCCATCCGATTCCAAATCCCTGGTGCACTTTCAGGTTGCTCCGAATAAATCTCGGTCATGAACTGTGCGTTGTACCGCAAGAAATCACAAAATTCTGCTACCGCGTCAATCTCAGCTTGGTATACGTTCTTGGATTGTCCCAACATTGTTGCCGCATTCATTTTTGCACGGTAAGGTCCTGCCAACAATTCTGCTGCTTTCAAGAAGATCGCTGCTCGGTGCTCCCAAGGCATATTCGCCCAGTTTTCCTGTGCTTTCAATGCTGCGTTGATCGCCATTTTCACGTGCGTACCGTCTCCTTTAGAATAGTGACCTAAAACGTGCGCGTGCTCGTGTGGCGGTCGAATTTCTACTTTATTTTTGGTATTCACTTTCTTCCCATTGATAAACATGGGAATATTTGTTTTTTTTCCTTTAAAAGCTTTGAGTGCTTTTTTTAATTCTTCTTTTTCCGGAGAGCCTGGCGCGTAAGATAAAACAGGTTCGTTCATCGCTACGGGGACATCAAAAATTGCGTTTGACATATTTTATGATTTGGTTCTTATTATAATAAATAAATTCATTCAGTGGCACGAAGATTGCCCAATTGACAATTCCTTTATTTCGTATAAACCGCACTAATTTGAGCGCAAAGGTACTAAATGTACCAGTAATCAACGAAATTAAAGGACACTTGTTTGAGAATGTTTAGTGGAAATTAAAAGGAAGGTTTTGCCTAGATGAAAAGCGGTGAGTGCTATCCTAGATTTTATCTTATTCGTTCAAGTTTTCAAAATACTTTTATAGCAGTTGTTTTAAAATAGATCTTAATAGCTACAGGTAAAGCATTGCAATCCATTACTTCCCCTTATTTCTCGTCACCGCAGCTATGGCTGCATAAATTCTGAATAGAATTTACCGCTTGCGGATGGGATGCAAAAGAGCTTCGTCCTGACTTACAAGCCTTTACCTTCGATTGCTAACATCATCTTAAGACAACTTCATAGATAATTGCAAGAATAAGTAAGGCAAATTAATTCACTGATTAACTTTTCATCCTCTTTAGATCACGTAGGCTCATCGTAAAGTCTAATCCTTTGACTTTTCAGAAACTTGAAGTTAATTTTCAATTTCAATAGACAAGTTCAACTTTTAACGCTTCGCCTTGGATTACCGTGTATTAAAGAGCTAAACCCTTATAAATCAAGCTCGGGTGGTAAAAACGGTCGCGCATCGCCTTTCCCTTTAATGATTTCGCGAACAATGGTAGAACTGATATGAGAAAATTGAGGTTGACTAATCAAAAAGATCGTTTCTAAACCATTGCCAACGATGGCATTAAGCTGCGAAATCGTTTTTTCGTAGTCGAAATCAGAAGCATTTCTAAGTCCGCGAATCAGGTAACGAGCATTCATTTCATTGCAAAAATGCGCCGTCAAGCCCTCAAAGTAGCGAACTTCTACTTTCTCCATCTGACCAAATACAGCTTTAAGATGTACGAGTCGTTCTTCCAAAGAGAAAAGATACTTCTTTTGAGAATTAATACCAATCGCGACAATTATTTTATCAAACAACGGTAATGCTCGCTTCACAAGATCAACGTGACCGGAGGTTATGGGATCGAACGATCCAGGGAAAATTGCTATTTTCATACTCAACTTGGTAATTTGGTTAGTGGCTATGTATTGCTATTCGCTGGTAAATTTATCGAAACTAATCGGTTGGTGCAATTATTTCAGGATAGGATTCATTTTGTCTCCAATTTTATAAAGAGCAACGAACGATATAAGAGATAAGCAATAGCATAGTCATCGCGCAAAACGATTGTTTTTTTTTTTATTGGGGCTACATTGAAATGACTAAAGCACGGAAATCATCTTATAAAGAAAGCTTACAGCAAAGAAAAAGAATCCAAAAAATGATCCGCTGAAATATTGAGCGACTTCCCTTTAAGCGTAATCGTTTGGATCGAATAATATCTATTTTTGACAACGTAAGCCTTCGTTTTAATCGTGGCTTCACCTTCGTTGTAATCAACGCGCCAGTATCTTCCAGCGTAATCATCAAGGAAAACTTCGGTTTGGTACAACAACTCTCCTTTTACACTCTCGACTGCCGCGGCAATCGTTGTAGCATAGAATTCTTGCATTAAAGCCGTGGAATCAGAATGCACCGCTTCCATAGGATAATCGCAATAACTTAACAAATAAACTAGATTATCTGCGTCTTTTTCTTTGGGCTCGAAGAAGAAGCTATGATATTGAATCAAACCCAAACCCGTTTCTAGACTTTGAGTCTTTTCTTTCATCTTCCCCGGTGTCAGGACCCGAAATTTTCCTTCGTAAGACATAAACTCTTGCCAACCAAGTTGTGCCGAGCTTTCCGTTAAGAATCCAACCAAGAAAAGAAGTAAAAAGAGGCAAATATTTTTCATATACAAATATACAGGAACTTATTAGTTAATATTGAATTTGTTTAAAAACTCCAAAAATGTTTGCAAATTGGTCTTTTAAACAACTTCGTTGTCTTTCGCTATTATAAACGCAAGTTATTCCTACTATAGTTTGGTAGAAAACTATAATTATAGATTCGAATACAATTGAGTTATTTAAAAACTAAAACCAGAAGTTAGCCGAAAGGCAAAGTTTTCGTGCTGTTCCGCCAAATGATAAGCACCATAACGATAATAAATACCTCCGCCAAACCCAAGATAGCCTAAACTCATGATTTTGAAGCGAAGAAGATTGTCGAGTACGACTCCCGACTCAAAAAAGCCGTGTTCTAGGGTTTTGAATACCAGTTTTTGGTGTTGTGCTCGATTTTCAAGCGTTCCAATCGCTGTATTTTGAACTAATGATAACTTAGGTTGAGAATATTTTATCCGGTACAAAATATTACCAATTTCATATTTGAAATATAATTGGACAAAACGACTTGACACAAATTCGTAGTTGAACATCGTTTGAAAATTATTTCCGACGGCCAAGGTAGAAAAGTCACCACCAACACCACTTCCGTTAAAAAGCTTGGGATAAGGAAGTTCTCCCTGTGCGTAGCCCATTTCCAACCGATACTCAATTTTTCCAAAATTACGTATCCGAAAATCATCCTCCAATGCAATCCGTAAGCGATGATAACGATAAGCACCATCCAAAAAACCATCTAAACCCAAGGCATAAGAAACTTGCAAAATGGGAAAGCGTGTTCCCAAAACGGTTCTTCTTCCCTGCGAGGACAAAAATCGTTCTCCGTAGGCAAAGCGAATCGCAAATCCGAACTCGGTAAAGTTAAAACGATTCAACGCAAGTTGATCTCCGACATATTCGTATTCATATAAAGGAGTGAAGACTTGCTGATTCAAACTCAGTTTTGTATAAACATTTTTTAAAAAGTCGCCACTAATACTAATTGCTTTTTCCTCAATCTGATCTACGCGATCGACAAATAAATAACGATTCGAAAAAACCGGCCTCAGCTCCAACATTTCCAAACCCGCGGGCTCTCTGATTTCATTTTGGTAAGCAACTTTGAGCTGTAAGCGAGGAATGGAAAGAAAGGGAAAAAACAAGCGAAAATCTCCACTGTATTTCCACGCTTGATCTTCAAAGCCATAGGCAAAGTATCCGCCAAGAGAAAAGTACTTAGAGACGAGTTCATTCGTATGTGCACCGAGACCAAGTCGTACGTTTTCGTAATTATTAAAACCAACGAGCCGATCTACATCGAGGTCAATCGGACCAATTGGATACTTGCCCGTACCAAAAGATAAAAGAAAATCCATGATAGGTTCCAGTTTAAACAACTGTCCCATACTGTCCATAAATTGATACGTGTTGAGCTCTTTTTGATCTAAACGATCTACTCGGTACGCTTCCAATTTCGTGGGACTAGCATAATTTACACTATCCGAAAAAATGACTTCATCTTGCCGAAATAGTTTTTTATCAAAAATCGGATGAAGTTCTACTTTTCGAATGCGACTGGTACTCTTTATCTTTAAAGCCGTAAATTTATTAATGTATTTTGGGAATAGAATTTCCAAATTCAACTCGTATGGAAACCATTGCGCTTCCTCAACAAGCCGATAACTCTGTTCGATTTTTATCTTAGCAGAAGTTAGTGCCGCAGGTCGTGCAACTACATTTTGCAAAGCGTAACCCTGCGTATGCACGTAGAGTAATCCTTTTAAGCCATTAAACAGTTTTCCTTTTTTTGGTTGAAAAGCAAGAATAAAAATGCTATCCTGTCCTTGGTATAAAGTATCAAAAAAAAAAAAAAAATACCGCTTGGTGCTACCAGGGCTGATT
>JBGCFY010000024.1:0-22841 GCA_045110315.1 Saprospiraceae bacterium | reverse complement strand
AATCCTTGCTTTTTATAGGAATACCAGATCTTTTTTGCTCCTGACTCTGAACAACCTAGAGCCAGAGATATTTCCTTAAAGCTTTCTCCTTTTTCTTTGCGAGATATTATTTTTTCACGAACAGCATAGCTAAGTGCTTTTTCCATGATTTTAGATTTTGCAATATTTCAAAGAACAAGTTTACAACTTTTTGACTATTTAATCAAACCCAACTTCGTGTCCTATGACACACCGCTACGGAGGATAAAAAAGCTGAAAAATTGGACAAAAAGATCAATTCGTAAACATTTTTAGGGTTTTTAAACAATTTCAATACCCCAAAACTGCCTTATTTGAGTGTTGAAAAACAATTTGAGTCTGATTTTCAGGACTTTATCTTTAATTTTAAATGTTATTCTTTCAAGCTGCTATTTTCTGGGATGTGAGGGTAAATAGTTATAGAAATGACAATTACTTATTTTCTTGGGTAAAGCTTATTAGAAATACAAGCTTTTGTGTATTTTGTTACCAACAGATTACGCGTTCCTTTCAGGAATATAAGTCGATACCCATTAAGCTATTTTGCTATATTTTAACTAGGTTTATTGCAGGAGTGCGCTTGGTTTTAAACTTTCAACCTCTGTCCTTGTTTAAAATAAAAGTGAATGGATCTAACGACTAAAGGTTAAAAAAATAGGCGCTAAAGCCCTTTTCTACAGTAAGAAGTTGTTTTAAAATAGATAATACCTACAGGTAAAGCATTGCAAGTCAGTACTTCAGCTTTTTCTCGTCACCGCAGCTACGGCTGCATAAATGCTGAATAGAATTTACCGCTTGCGGATGGGATGCAAAAGAGTTTCGTCCTGATTCACAAGCCTTTACCTGACTGACAGGTTCGAGGTCTAACATTATTATAAAGCAGCTTCAATGTATTTAGTCTGTCGTCGCTACCAAAAGATGATAATATAAACTATAATCGCTCTTCTAAACTAAAGCAAAACAATCTTCATTTTGACTAATGAATTTTCGAGTTCATCCAAAATGGGCTGAATTTTTTTATTGTAAAGCATTTAACCCCTTTCCTAAATCATTAATTTTATGAATTCAAAACTTACCCTATTCTTTTTGTGTTGCTGTTTTTTGAGTGGTGCCAATCTTTTTGCGCAACAAGATTTTACGCAAGTGGCATTAGATCATTTAAGAACGCAAAAAGCTCAATACGAATTAACGGATGCCGATTTAGCAGACCTAATTGTAACGGATAACTATGCTAGTAGAGGAAGTGGTATTAACCATATATTTTTCCAACAACGTTATCAAGGTATCAAATTAATCCCTGCTACGGCCAATGCCAATATCTCTAAAACGGGCAAATTAATTAACATGAACATCCGTTTGGTTGATCACGTAGCACAAAAAATAACGAATGATGCGGTATCATTGACGGCGGAAGATGCCGTACGGGTATTGACTGCGAAAGTAGAATTACCTTTTCCCAGCTTAGAAATCTTAGAGCGTAAGTCGGGACCCGAAAAATTTGTGCGCTTCCAAAAAGGCAACTTTGCTCTAGAACCCGTTCGTGCCCAATTGGTATATCAATCTACTCCCGAGGAAGAACTTCGATTATGTTGGGAAGTAAGCTTTTACGAACAGGTAGGTACGCACCATTGGATCATGAGAATAGATGCACAAACAGGTGCGATCTGGCACGCAGAAGATGCGGTGATTCACTGTGATTTTGGTACTCCCGCACACGCCGAAGATAAATTAGTTTGTACTACCGCTAATCACAAACATAATCATGCATCGGCAACTACAACTACAACTACGGAAGCGAATGCATTAGTTGCAGGAAGTTACCGTGTATTTGCATTACCAGTTGAAAGTCCTAATCATGGAGATCGCTCTTTAGTAGCCGATCCTGCTAATCTAACGGCTTCTCCGCTAGGTTGGCACGATACGGGCGTAACGAGTTATACGATTACCCGAGGAAATAATGTACACGCTTATCAAGATAGCGAAGATAATAATGCTTCGATTGGAGATGAACCAGATGGTGGTGCAACTTTAAATTTTGATTATCCTTATGCACAAAACACTTTTCCGTCTACTTATAGAGATGCTTCGGTAACGAACTTGTTTTATTGGACAAACTTAATGCACGACATTTGGTACGTTTATGGATTCGACGAAGAATCTGGAAATTTTCAAGAAAGCAATCCAAATGGTTTGGGTACTGAAGGAGATTATATTCGTGCGGAAGCGCAAGATGGTAGTGGAACGAACAATGCCAACTTTAGTTCTCAAGGAGATGGTAGTTCGGCAAGAATTCAAATGTACCTTTGGGAGGATGGTTCCAATGCGAGTGAATTATTGACGGTAAATAGCCCATCAAATATTGCTGGAGGTTACGGAGCTGTCGAAGGATCATTTGGTGCACCTTTGAGCCCGACAACACCCATCGAAGGAGAACTAGTTTTGGCAGAAGCGATTAGTGGTTTAGCAGCACAGGCTTGCGATACGCTAGGAAATGCTATGGAGATGAATCAAAAGATTGCGATTCTAGATCGTGGAGGTTGTAGTTTTGTTGTAAAAGTGAAAAATGCACAAGATGCCGGTGCGATTGCAGCTATTATTTGTAACAATGATGGAGGTGGTATTTTTTCTCCCGGTGGAAATGATAATGACATTGTAATTCCATGTGTAATGGTAAGTCAAGCCGATTGTAATTTAATTAAAACAGAATTAGGAACAGGCGTTACGGTGAGTTTGCAAAGTGGTGGAGAGAATGCTTCTGATTTAGATGGTGATTTTGATAATGGCATTGTTTGTCACGAATATGGGCATGGAATTTCTGGTAGAATGACGGGAGGACCGAATAGCCCTGGCTGTTTGAATAACGCCGAGCAAATGGGAGAAGGTTGGAGTGATTGGTTTGGTATGATCTTGACGATTGAGCCAGGAGATGTAGGATCTAAGATTAGAGGAATGGGAACTTTTGCTGCGGCACAGTCGATTACGGGGAATGGAATTCGTCCAGCACCTTACAGTACAAGTTTTGATATTAACAACTATACTTACGGAAATAGTAATGATGGTAACATCTCTCAACCGCATGGTGTAGGCTTTATTTGGGCTACTGCGATTTGGGATTTAACTTGGGCATTGATTGACCAAGATGGTTATGATGCAGACTTATATACGGGAACAGGCGGAAATAATATTGCGATGACTTTAGTGATGGAAGGGATTAAAATGCAACCCTGCAATCCAGGAATGATTGATGGACGGGATGCTATTTTATTGGCGGATCAAGAAATTTATAATGGGGCAAATCAATGTTTGATCTGGGAAGTTTTTGCACGTCGTGGTTTTGGTGCCAGTGCTTCACAAGGAAGTGCCTTTAACCGTTTTGATCAAGTAGAAGCCTTTGATTTACCGCTAATTTGTCAAACACCAGTCGTCGCACCAAATGCAAACTTTACGGTAGACTTTATGGAAAACTGTACGGGGGATTTCAACTTTACGGATCAATCAGTTGACGTTCCTCAATCTTGGGACTGGACTTTTGGAGATGGAGGAACTTCTACGGAACAAAACCCAACGCATATCTACGAAGCTAGTGGCACTTATACGGTGACGTTGGTTGTTTCTAATGTATTTGGAAGTAGTGCAGAAAGTACGATGCAAGTAACGGTAAACTACGCGGATAGTCCTACGGCGGCGGCAGTAAGTGTTTGTGAAGGAGAACCTGCAACGATTACGGCTTCGGGAGATGGAC
Organism: Saprospiraceae bacterium; assembly: GCA_045110315.1. Taxonomy (GTDB): domain Bacteria; phylum Bacteroidota; class Bacteroidia; order Chitinophagales; family Saprospiraceae; genus CALFBG01. The sequence goes on along the minus strand of JBGCFY010000024.1, from coordinate 19,081 downwards.
AAATTAATTGGTACTTAAATGATGCACTGGTCTTTTCAGGAGATACTTACACCACACCTCCTTTAGATGCAAACGCTGTTTTACAAATAGAATCAGAAATACTAGGTATGGAAAGTAATGGTGGACCAGCGACAACGGCGATTGGACCTGGAGGTTACCATAATACAGGATTTACGGGAGCTGTAATTTTTGAAGCTTTTGCACCTTTTGTGATTGCGACGGTAGACGTTGATGCTGGAAGTACAGGAGATCGAGTGATTGAATTATTTGATGAAAATGGCGTAACGATTGATCAGGTTACTGTTTTTGCGGAGCAAGGTCCTTCTACGATCACGTTGAATATGAAAGTGCCCGAAGCTGGTATTTATTCGATTGGAGGAACAAGTATCGACTTGTTTAGAAATACGGAAGGCGCTAATTATCCTTACGAAATTCCAGGCTTTGCGAATATTACGAGCTCTACGGCAACTACAGCGGCACAAGAATATTACTACTACCTTTACAATTGGACGGTGAGAGAAGCCTCTTGCCTTAGTCCAAAAGTAGATGTTGCTGCGACTGTGATTGATGGTCCTACGGCCGACTTTACTTTTGCGCAAGTAGATCAAAACTTTGATTTTTCGGATAATTCTACCAATGCGACTTCTTGGTCTTGGAACTTTGGAGATGGTACTACTTCTACGAGTGAAAATCCTTCTCATACTTACGAAGAACTCGGTACTTATACGGTACAGCTAGAAGTGAGTAATGGGACTTGTACCAATATCATTGAGCAAGTTGTTGATATCTTGGTATTGGGGGCGGAAGAAATTGAAGGCTTAGAAGCTTTTGAATTGATGCCAACAATTGGTAAAGGGAATATTCATCTTTATGTGAAAACAGAAAATGCACAAACGATTTCTGTTGATGTATTTAATACAATCGGACAAGAGATTAATCTATTGCCAGCTCGTCGAACGGATGTAGTTGAAGAAGATCTTAGCTTGACTAATTTAGCGGCGGGTACTTATATCATTCGTATTAATATTGGGGAAGAATCTGTTTATAAAAAATATGTTTTATTAAACTAATAATTTATTTTTTGTAAAATAACTTCATAAAAATTGCCTCAACTGTTCTTTTAGAATGGTTGAGGCAATTTTTATTTAGCCAAAGACAGTAAAGTCTATCGGAGTAAGATCACGGAACCGACCGTTTTGTAGCCACCATTCTCTTTGGCCTCACCTTTCCAATTTGTACCATCTTCAAAAATACCGTAGGCTTTCCAAACGTAGACATCTTGCGGCAGCAGTTTGCCTTGATACGTTCCATCCCAAGCTTCGGAAGGCTGACCATCTTTGAGTGCTTCGGATTCCCAGATCAATTGCCCGTAAGTGGAAAAAACTTGAACCTTGTATTCCTTTAATCCTGCCCCTTTAGGCTTGAATAATCGCACATCACCGATTCCTTGTTCTGGTGAAAATCCACTTGGAATAAAAAGCCCTTTGAAAAAACTTGGGGTCAGCGTCATTAAGGTATCCGCTTTACAGCCCATCTCGGTGCTAGACTCTAAGAGAATTTGTTTGGCACCATTTGCTTCAAAACGATGTACGGGATCTTTTTCTACGGAAGTAACACCGTCGCTGAACTCCCAATAATAGCTCGTTGCATTTTGAGAGTTATTAACAAATTCAAAACTTCCATCTTCTAAGTCAATTGCATCAAAATGAGCACTCGGTTGTGGATAAACATTGATAATACTTTCAAGTCTTAAAGTGTCGTAACAAAGATCACCAATGCTTACAATTAAAAGTACATCAAAAAATCCAGATTCCCGATAGGTGTGTATTGGGTTTTTCTCCGTAGAAATATGACCATCTCCAAAATCCCAATAGTAACTATTACCAACTTCTGAATAATTATTAAACCTTGCGACTAACGGTGCACAACCTTCTTGATTTTCTACGTCAAACTCTGCCATTGGACTTGGATGAATAATTAATTCCTGAATACTCGTATCGGTACAGTTAAACTGATTTGTGGCAATTAACTTAACTTCGTAGGTTCCGCTATTTTGGAAAATATGCGTTGGGTTGTTGAGGGAACTCGTTGTACCATCTCCAAAATCCCAACTAAAACCAATCGCACCACTAGAAAGATTATTAAAATTAATTTCAGCCGGTAAGCCACATTGATCTAAACGATTAAAATCAAAATTAGCAGCTGGAATAGTTTGCACTATGATGTTGAAAACATTGGTATCTTTTACACAACCATTCACGTCGGTAGCAAATAACGTTACGACGTACTCGCCAGGTTCTAAGAAAGTATGTGTAGGACTGAATAGGGTAGAACTGTTGCCGTCCCCAAAATTCCATTCGTAAAAATTAGCTCCTTGTGAATTATTTTCAAAGTCAATCGTCAAAGGAGCACAACCGTAAGTCGTAGAGGGTTCGAAAGAAGACGTAGGTAATCCAAGGACGGTTACTTCGGAAGTAAAACTTGCGGGACATTGATTGAAATTTGACATTCCCGTCAAGGTAACGGTATAGGTTCCCGGTGTATCATAAATGTGCGCTGGATCATTAAGCGTAGAAGTACTGCCGTCTCCAAAATCCCAGACGTGTCCAAAGGTATTGACCGAGTTATTCTCAAACTCAATGACATTCTCGATACAAACATAGGCTTCGTGAGAAAAACTTACTTCAGGGCCAGGGTATACCGTGATGGTTAAGGTTGTTGTGTCGTAGCCGCAATCACTTCCAGCATATTGAATAACGGTATATGATCCTGGTTCTTGATAAGTGTGTGAAATATTGGTAATTGAAGAAGAATTACCATCTCCAAAATCCCAATCTATGGTTGCGCCAGGTGTGGCGTAATTTACAAAATCTACGTTCAAGGGAGCACAACCATCCGTTACGGACGGTACAAAGAGTGCCTGAACATTTGCAGGTTCTACGATGATTTCTTGACTCGCAGTATCCGTCCCACATTGGCTATAAGCAATCAAGGTTACGGTATAGACACTCGCGGTGGTATCGGTAGTATAAATCTGTGGATCGGGGAGTGCTTCGGTTGAAGTATTACCATTCCCAAAATCCCAAAAGTAAGCGTAGGCACCTCCCGTTGAAATATTAGCAAAGTTATAGGTAACCGGAGAACAATCCGTTTGAGGAGACAATCCGATCTCAGCGTTGGGCAAAGGATGTACGGTAACAACATCTTGAAAGATGCTTGAGCCACAAGCATTTTCTACCGTTAAGGTAATAATGTATACGGTATCGCTAATACCTTGACCATAATATACGATATCTGGATTACTCGCGGTACTCGTTTGACCATTTCCGAAATCCCAAGAATAACTTAGGTCGTGACCTGCACTCTGATTACTTAAGTTGAGGGATAAGCCAGAACAAGATTCTGTTGTATCGGGTACGAAGTAAGCTACTGGAATATCTGCAATAATAATTTCTTTGGCAATGGTATCTCGACAACCAAATTCATTCTCTCCCACTAACCTAACGGTATAAGTACCCGCAACGTCGAAAATATGGAATGCATTGAAATCTTGTGAGCTACCACCATCGCCGAAGTTCCAAGAGTAGTTATAACTTGAGTTTCCTAAATTCTCAAAACTCACCACGTCATTTCTACAAGCTAAAGGCGGAAGATTAAAGTCAATGGTGGACATTGGATGAACGATGATTTCCTTGTTGTCTGTATTGGTACAACCGGTATTTGGATCCGTATAAGTATAGCTAATAATGTGTGTGCCTGGACTTGCTACTACCGGATCAAATTGACCGGCGATTGGATCGGTAATACCGATACCCGACCAAGTTCCTCCTACCGGATAGAAAGCACTTAAGATAAATGGATCATAAGTAAGACAGGTTGCTTGGTCTGGACCTGCGTAAATGCTAGGCAAAGCTTTTATCGTAATGGTTACTTGATCACTGACTTCACAATTACCACTACCAATCGTGTAAGTTAAAACGTGTGTTCCTGCTCCGGCAGTATGTAGGTTGAATTGATTTCCACTCAGTCCGCTACTTCCGTTGGCACTCCAAGTTCCACCAGTTGGCGTCGCAAATTGACTTAGATTAATTGGTGCATGATCGATACAATACTCAGCATCTTCACCGGCATCTACTTCATCGGGGTCAACTACGGTAACGGTAACCGTGGCACTATTATCACAACCATTATTATCGGTAAAATCATAGCTCAAAGTATAAGTGCCAGTTCCTCCGGCATTGCTTGGATTAAACTGATTGGCGGAAACGCCTGGACCACTCCAATTTCCTCCTGCCGGTGAAGCGTAAGGCAATGCTACGTAACCCGGCGTATTACAATAGATTGTATCTTGGGTAGTTATCGTTGGTAGCGGAACAACCTCAATAGAGAACTGAGCTTCATTATTACAACCCGTATTAGGGTCTGTATAAAGATAAGTGAGGTTATGAATACCTAGTCCAGCTAGTTGAATATTAAATTCATTATTTTGAATAGCGGTTCCACTCCACGTTCCTCCTGAAGGAGAAGCAAAATCTAAACTTAAATTAGTGGCATCTTCGCAGATGGTTTGATCTGGTGCTAAGGTTATTTGTGGCAAGGCTTTGACGGTAATAATTTTTGTGTCACTCGTTTCGCACTCATCGCTTCCAACTACGTAAGTGATGATGTGTACACCGACAGTTGCGGCGGCAGGGTCGAAGGTTCCTCCGTTGGTATTAACGCCAGTTCCACTCCAAGTTCCTCCCGCAGGTATTCCATCATTTAAAATACTTACGGCATCGTTGAGACAAAACTCTAAATCTGCCCCAGCGTTGGCGGGCTCGTTGAGCAATACCTCCATGATTAAGGTATCTATATTTGTACAACCAGAACTAGCATCGGTATAAGTATAAAATAAACTATAACTTCCGGGACCGGAGGTATTTTGAGCATTAAAAATACCATTAGCGGAAACGCCAATACCTGACCAACTACCTCCCAGCGGAGTATATCCTGTTAATTCAAAGTCAAATGGATTTTCACAAATACTTTGATCGGGACCTGCGTTGACCGTTGGCAACTGATTGACGACAATTGTTTTAGCATCACTATCGGTACAACCATTGGCATCTGTATAAGTATAGCTTAAGGTAAAGATACCAGCACCTGAGCTAGTGGGATCAAAAACATTTTGTCCGATAATTACACCACCGTTATCTACCGTCCATATTCCGCCACTAGGACTTCCGCCTGTGATTAAAAAAGGTATCGCATCAATACAAGAGGTTTGATCTTCACCGGCATCTACATTTGGTGCAGGAATAACCGTAATTAAGAGACTATCTTGTAAATCACAGCCACCGTTTTGGTAACTATAGTAAACGACGTTGTCTCCTACCGTTTGACTGCTAGGGTTAAAAATACCATCATTGCCTACGCTTGATCCTGTCCAGTTTCCTCCACTAGGATTAGCCGTTAATTGAATTGGTGCGCCGTATTCACAAATAATGGTATCGTTGCTAATTGTTAAACTACCTTCAGGTTGAACAAAGAAAGTATCGACGGTAGAATTAATTCCACAAGCATTGGCTACGGTAAGTGTTACCGGATAATTGCCCGGATTGGCGTAACTAATATTCGTTGGATACTGATCGGTAGAACTCGAAGGGATTGCGCCGGGAAAACTCCAATGGTAAGTTGTAATCGGACTTCCGTTCGCATTATAATTAACATTATTTTGATCAAAATCAAGGATTGCTTCTTCACAGAAATCAGGAATTGGACTCAAATCAATGATGGGAACATCCGAGATATTAAGAATCGTATCCCAAGTAGTGACGCCACAGTAATTACTGACCATTAGAGCGATATTATAACTTCCTGGTTCGGTAAAAGCAATGACCGGATTGTCAGAGAAAACGGTAAATGTATCTAAGAATTCCCAACCGCTAGGTGGATTGATCGCCCAAATATGACTGATACTATCTCCGTAAGAAAGATTGGTCAGGCTAGCGGTGGTAGGAATACATTGATCATCTAAACTAGGCGTAGCTGCAGAATATAAGGTCGCAAAACCATCTGCTACGGGCGCTTCCAAAATACTGAAAGTTTGACTAAAAGATCCTGGACCACAGGACGGACTGCTAATGGTCATCGTAATGGTATAGTCGCCAGGAATTAAAAATTCTATTTCTATTTCATCGGAATCAAAAAGATTACCACTTACAATATTCCAGTGTGTACCGGGTACGCCGGGCGTAATATTCCAACTTGGGCTTAAGGTACTTTCACAAACGGAAGGAGAACCACTCAGGATCTCACTAATTCCAGTAGAAACATTTTCAAGGGTAAGGGTTTCATTTTGACAACCGAAGCTGGTGCCTTCTACGGCAAAGAGCGGCTCGGGCGGCGTACTCACTTCAATGGGTTCGATGGTTGCTTGAGACGAACCACAAGGATTAGTCGCTTCTACTTGTACATCGAAAGCATTTTGATAATTTCCGGTGGTAGTTTCTTCGTCGCAAGAAGAATCTAGAAAAGTATAATTAAAACTAGCGGGTACATTTTCTTGCGTGTAACTAATCACTAATTGTCCACTGATATAAACATTGTAAATGGTTCCCGTAGGATTATTTTCGGTATTGGTGATGGGGAAATTTACCGTTGCTGGTGCACAAAGACCTACAGTATTTCCTGGGTTGGCTAAACCGACGGAAGGATTACTACCATTATATAAGGTATAACTTCTAATGGCAACACAGCCATTGGTTCCGGTGACGGTTAGCTTTAAGCTATAATATCCATAGTTAGTATAGTTGTGTGAAATGAAGCTAGTATTAGAAAAACTATTATTATCAAGATTTTCTATGGCTCCATCTCCCCAGTCGATTTGATAGCTTAGGTTTTGATTGTAGGTTGTAGAAGCATTAAAAACAGAAAGTGTAATATCTGGTGTACCACTACAGACGCGAATCAAGCTACCATCTAAAATCCCACTACCTGGAATCACTCCGATGTTGGCATCTGGTGTTCCTTGGACGTTAATGACTTGCGTACTACAAGCTACATTATTAATATATAAGGTTGCATTATAACTTTGGTTGGTATGCAGATTAGGGTAGATATAAGAAACTGCTGTACCGTAAGCATCAATTACATTATCTCCATTTAGATCCCAGCTAAAAACGGTACCAGGACTTGAAGTGTTAAAACTCACGATGGAGGAGGCACAAGGAGTGGGATTAGATACGGTGAAATTGCATTGAGCGTTTGCCCAAAAAATTGTAGCGAAGAAAAAAAGTACGAAGAGTGAGGATCGTAGATTAAGCATACCAAGTTGTTTTGAAAATTAAAACAAACTCTTATCAAAAGATAAAGAGGGAGGGTAATTCCAGAAATTGTGTATTCGCTTGTAGCGAATAAAGTACTTGGTAAACTTAAGAAGTGCTTGCTTTACTTATTTTGAATCTTGGCGAGCTTGGCTTACATTTTTATTTTAATCAATTTTAATGTAGCTAAACGAAGTGACTCAATTTTAGTTAATGCAATGTTTCTTGAGGTTATACCAGGCTTAAACAGTTCTTCCATCAAATTGGATTATCTGTTTTTTGGCAATGAAATTGTTTTAACTGTTGCCATTTTTTTTAAAATAAATAACAGAGCAAGTTAAAATTTAACTCGCGCCATTACTTAGATTGTTCTGGGAACTTTTTCCGCCATTACGACGGTTTTTGGTCATGGTACTTTACTGTAGGTTATGTGGTTGTGTATCCACTAAGGAATGCAATAAAAATAGATTCAGAATTTGGCTGCTTCTTTTTAGCCCTGAATTTTCACTTGAAAAAAGCTCGTTTATACCAGATAAAGTCGCTTTTTTAAGCCAAAGTCAGGACAAAAATAAACGACCCAACATTCTTAATCTATTTATACAACATTCCTAAAAGAAGTTGTTACAATCCAATACATTCTTGGAAGAACTTCCTCTTCCACCTCCGAAGAGATGTCTTTTGGTATTAAAGTTCCATCGGAATGCAAACTCATAGACGCCACCGGCTCGGGTACCAAGACCCGTCGTATTTGCATCGTAGCTGAGTCCGATGAAAAATTTTCTTTTATTTTTACTTTTACTAGCTTTGACGTAAGCCCCGACGGCTAGAATCAAAGAATTAGTATTTCTTAAATTAGAGAACGCTTGTTTATTTTGATAAAAAGCACCCACGTAAGCTCCTTCATAAAAAAGGTAAAGCCCGTAGGTAAATACTTGCAAATTTTCTTTCAACTGCAATAAATCATCTCCTTGTACATCAAATTTAAAGTTTGGAGAGATAGCAATTTTCTTTTTAGTACTTCCGATAAAGACCAAGGGAATCATCGTTCCGCCGTGGATCGTTAACCTCGGCGTTGTACTTGTATTTAGATTTTGTAAGGATTCATTGCCTCCATTTTTATTGAATAAATAAGGTGCGTGATTTAAACTGACACCAATACTTGTACGTATATTCTTAATTGTTTTTTTCTTTAATCTTAGTTTGCTATTGAAGCGGTAAACGATACCTAAATTAAAATCACTAAAACTAACTCGATCCAAAACGGGAGTTGCGGTAGAAGTATATATCTTTCCATGTACCGAATCTAATTCATCCGAGAAAGTGATATTATCCCAATTCACCGATTTTTGTACCCACTGTGCTTGCATCCCAATATGCAGATTACTATTTCGTAAAGGAATTGTATAAGCATAGGACAATCCAATACTACTAGTGTTAAGTTGGGCGAGTCCTTCCGAACTATGCAAGAGACTCAAGCCGATTCCACTCCTAATAAAAGGTTCTTGAATTTCGACAGTGGCACCATATGTTCTAAAGCCGCGATCCACGCTAATCCATTGCATTCTGGAAACGCCTGCTACACTAATACCGGATTCCATTCCTGTAAAAGCAGGATTCAAATACATTCTACTTGCATAAAACTGCGAGAAGGATGGATCTTGTGCGCATAGGTTTAGCTGTAAACCAAGCAGCACAATGAGGCTGAGTAGTTGTTTTAATTTCATGGTTAATGATTAACAAGGGTTATGTATGGTCTTCAATAGGAAATAGAGCCGCAATAACTATTAAATCATTAGGGGGAAGTATAAAGGAAGATTTTAGTGGGGGAGTGTTGGTTATTTTGGAAGATGACACTGGGGAAGTAGTCATTATTTCTTCTGTTTCTTTTTATGCCAAAAACCTCTCCAACTCTCAGCGCGAAGTGGTATTTCAAGTGAAAAATAGCGTAGGAACTGTGACGAGCAATATTGTCGATTTTAACTAAGGTAAATGCTTGTTTTATTGTGAAAGTAGTCGTCATACGTTGAGGAAATACTTGTGTAGTGTGACGCAAAAAAATGAGATATTAGTCGATATAATATTTGTTAAAATCGCTGATAGGAGGATATCTGCTCGTAGGGAAAATCAAAATGAGTATTTTTTTACCATTTGCGGAAAGCTGAAAAAATTCAACTGATCATTTATTCTTAGGATTTTCTTAAATTTAAAATGGACACCAGCTTTCGTTTTGAGCGTACTGATGTCCATTTTAAAACAACTTCAAAGATCCACTCCTTTGCTAAGGATTGAACTTAATTAATTTCTTGGTGATAGTATGTTCTTTGGTAATAACGGTAAAAAAGTAAACGCCAGCCTCTAAGTCATTAAGGTCGATCGCTAAACGATCTTGCTCTGCGAAATCGGTAAGCCTAACTTTACGAACCACTTTTCCACTGAGACTGGTAATTTGTAATAAAGCTTCTGTATTCGTCGCATCGAAATTGACCTGCTTCAAGTTGACAATATCTTGAAATGGATTTGGACTAAAGCTCAGTTCCGGTTTTGCCGAAGAAATTGTTTCTTTCGTTAAGGGATTTGCAATCTCGCTCGGTGTACGATCTTCTAAATTAATAAAAGGCGTTGGTATATCTGGCTGATCTGCGCTGAAACTATTGACTCCGCCACCATAGGTGCAACTACGATAGGTGTAACGGTGTGCATAAACAGATTTTGCATTCATCCAACTTCCGAAAAGATTACCGAAATCATGCGGTGCGGAGTAAACTCGATTATTGGGGCCGAAAGTCGTGCCTTCGTAAAAATGCGATCGTCCAATTCCATTAGTCGTTTTACTCTTATGGAATTTGGTCATTTTAGTCGCGGTGTATTTATCTAAGGAATTTACGTCCCACAAATCTACCCATCCACCGGTGAAACCTAAATTGCCATGTGAAGCCATTAAAACGATTCGGCCGTTTTTCATTTTGCCTAACCATAAGGAATTATATTTTCCCCAATTATCATCTACGCCACAATCCTGAATTACGGAACTGGTAGGATAAATCGTTTTCTGATAGAGAAAACCATTTGTCCGATTAATACCCGATGCTTTCCAAACGACTAGGAAGTCAGAATCCCAACCACCCGCTACAATGTAAGTATTCCCATTAATATTAGCGTAGGCGACGGCGCCCAAATGACGATGGTAGCTAATATCATTGCCAGGAAGATATTGTAAGCTATTGGAGTTTACTTTATAAAATTCAATGTAAGAAGTTTCGTATTTATCACGAGCAATTGCGACGGGAAATTTACCGTTCATGATCTGAATCGCCGATGGATGCGACTTACCTCTTCCGTTACCATTATATTTTGCAGAGACAACGGCGTCTACGGCAATGTGTAAATCCGGTTTGTAAAGAACTAAATAAGACTCACCAATACAGCCTGTAGTAGAAGCACGACAACCTGTATAGACAAAATTTCCCGTAAGGTTATCCCAGCCTAATCCTTGAGAGTGTATGCGATTAGTAGCGGGGAGTAAAGGGTGTAGGCTCTTATTGAGGTACATGGGTTTGTCTAGCGTCTTTGTCAACTCGGTAGAATTGGCAAATTGATTTGGTAATACTTTTTCGGTACTGTAGTTGACGCCAGGATAACTAATGCTACGGATTTTGAGGGAAGAAACTTCATCTCCAAAATCAACAGATTTTAAATCGTTCATGTTGGCGGTAACGGTGTAACAATCGCCTTGGTAATTGTCATCTTCGTACAAATCCACCGCCCAGCCGGGGTAGACGACGATCGAACTAATTTTGTCGTTACCGACGGTTAGTTGACTCTTTTTGTAAGAAAAGTTGTAAAGATTTTGCGAAGAACCACTGTAACAATGATCTTTGAACACGCGGGCTTTTAATTGCGCCGAAACTAAACTAGGTAATACTAGCGAGCATAATACGACGCACCATAGGTACTTGAAATTCATATTTATTGATTTAAATTATAGAATCTGACTTAAGTACATTGCAGCATAAGTAATGCTTTCCAAAGGAAACCTTACTTATATTTACGATGTGAAGCTGCGTGGTAAAAGGAAGATGTTCGTTGTTTATTCAACGAAGGATTAGAAGAAAGCTGCTTGGCTTGACTTTCTTTACTATTTGTTGAGTTGAGATTACTTTTGTTGTTAACACAGCTTTTCCAACTACCAATTTGGCGTTTATTCCTTAAACTGTAAATGGTAAATTACTATCATTTTTGTAGTAGATTCTTAATTAGCGACTGTTTTGCCCCGTAAGGTGATCAATACGGATGCTCATTATTTCGGAAAAAGGAAATACTTCGTCTAAATTTTTGGGCAATTGCTGAAAAATTGTCTAGACTTACGAGAAATGTTTAACTTGTAAAAAAGAAGTTGTTCTAAAGTAAAGTTTAAAACCTGCGGGCAGATTCGGCTGCTACTATCATTCTTAAAACAACTTCATATTATACGAATAATACACCTGCCATAAATCGTGTTTTGGTTTGTAGCCTAGTTGATACGAAGGTGTATGCAATCTTATGTACAATACCTATGATATTTGAAAACCTACAATTGGATTTGGAGGATTTGCCGACGGTAGAAACGATTCGGTATCAAAAGTTGGCGCCTGCTCATTTGACCATTCGTTTAATTTCTACGGGACTTTTCTATGCTTTTTTATTACTTGCAATGGTTATTGTATTCACTTTTGGAGAAAATATTACTCCTGAGTTATATTACATTTTACCGATCATCTGGTTGTGCTTGGCGGGCATTAGTTTTTGGCTAGCGTCGGCAAGTTATAAAGTTAAAGCTTATGCCTTACGGCAAAAAGATATTGTGTATCGGAAAGGAGTGATTGTAAGGAGTGTTACGACAATTCCTTTTAATCGAGTGCAACATTGTGAAATCAAACAAGGACCGATTGCTCGTTTTTTTGGTTTGAAAACCTTGGCACTTTTTACGGCGGGTGGACAAATGAGTGATTTGAGCATTCCTGGATTGTTACCTCAAGAAGCGGAGCAACTCAAAGATTTTATCATCAAAAAAACCGCAGAAGATCGCTATGAAGAAGCATGATTTAGACTTTCTGTCAAATCCGAGTCGACAATCGAGCGTGGCGATTTTGGTGATTTTGATGAAGTTTTTCGGAACTATTTTACGGCAAGCGTGGCCTTTGATAATTATCTTTTTGTTTAAAAATTCGGATGCTAGAGAAGCTTATCTCTCTTACGTAATCATGGGTATTGCTTTTCTGTCCATGTTGGCTTCTATTATTTCTTATTTTAAATTTTACTATTACGTTGAAGGGGAAGAACTGATTATTGAAAAAGGTGTGATTCAAAGCAAACGACTGAATGTTCCTTTTGAGCGGATTCAAACCGTAAACTTTGAGCAAAATATTATTCACCGCATCTTTAATGTGGTAAGTCTAGAAATTGATACAGCAGGATCGAAAGGGAAGGAGTTTTCCATTACGGCGCTTAGCAAAGAACAAGCGGAAGCGATTCGAAATTACTTACTGTCTCAAAAACGTAAAATAGTTACGACGGAGGAAGAAGTTGTTGAGATGGAACCGGAAGAAAATTTACTGCTTCAGTTATCTCCTTTGGATTTGCTTAAGGTTGGTGTAGCGCAAAACCATTTTCGAATGATGGGATTGATCCTAGTTTCCTTTTTTGGGTTTTATCAATTTTTTGAAGATATCATTGGCGATCAATTGGAAGCACGAATAAAAAATTGGTTTGATGCTAGTTTTGATGCGAGTTGGCCTTTTTTCCTGTTAACATTTTTCTCATTTTTATTAATCGTTTCTTTTTTACTGACTTTGGTTCGTACGATTGTTCGCTATTATGATTTGCGATTTTTGAAAACGAGCTTAGGCTTTAAAGTAATTGCCGGTTTATTGACCAAAAAAGAACAATCTGCTAATATCAATAAAATTCAATTAATCCATTGGGATACAAATCCTTTGATGGAATATTTTAAACTATTTAGCCTCACCTTGTCGCAAGCTGCGAGTATGTCAATTACGAAGAAGCAATCTATTTTTGTGCCTGGAAGTTATGATGCTCAGTTAACTGCGGTGCGTAAAACTTATTTTCCCGAAGAAGGTTTGCTTGATTTTGAAGCGCACGGTATTAGTCCGTTAATTATTTGGCGGAGAGTATTGTACCTAGGAATTGTTCCCGTAGCAATAATTATGTCTTTACGGTTTGTATTGGGAGAAACGATTGATTTTCCACTTTTACTTTGGATCTTAATCGTTGGTATAGCCAGTTATTTATACCAAAGAAAGTGGGCATACTTCGTTAGTGAAAAGGGAATTCGATTATCAAGAGGTATTATCGGTAGACGAGAAACCTTGCTAAAATGGTATAAAATACAATCAGTCAAAATAAGCCAAGGTATTTACCAAAGAAGAAAAAACTTGGCGACGGTTGATTTGTATACTGCGGCGGGTAGTGTTCGTATTCCCTATATTGAGCTTGAAAAAGCGAATGCATTACAAAACTTTATTCTCTATCGCATTGAATCTTCTCAGCGAGAATGGATGTAAAATATCTTTTGTTCAATTCGACTTTAGCCCTCTTGATTACTAGCGCAACACAATGGACTAAAGTCGAGTAAACAGTTATTGCTTTCCTTTTGGTCGCAACGGTCGCACCTCAATATCAACGTGGTGGTAATTTGCGGAGGAACTCAAGCAATGCAAAATCGTTTCGGCAATGTCGTTGGGCTGCATCATATTTTCGTTGGCTTCGACGGATTCAATATCATCGAAGAAATTAGTTTGTACCGAGCCAGGATAAATACAACTCACTTTGATCCCATCGTTTCTCAATTCTTTATACAAGGATTGCGACATACCTCTTACCGCAAACTTCGTTGCACAGTACGCACTCAAATTTGGCATACCCGTTGTCCCCGCAATAGAGGAAATATTGATAATATGCCCTTCTTCCATGGCTTTCATCCGCGGTACTACTAAGCGAGTAACATAAAAAATTCCATTGATATTGGTGTTAATCATTTGGTGCCAATCTTCTAATTTTATTTCTTCAATGGGCGCAAAATAACCTAGTCCTGCATTGTTGATCAACATAGACACATCTTCACCAAAGGCATTCACTGTTTGATCATATGCCTCTTGTACCGCTTCCACGTTGGTGACGTCGGCTTTGATGCTTTTGAAATTGGGATGGTCCAGGTCTGTTCCAGATCGACTCCAGCCGGCTACTTTCACGCCTTGTGCCAAAAGCGAGGTTACCGTTGCTAAACCAATTCCTTTGCTTGAGCCAGTTACAATGGCTACTTTTCCTTTTACGTTCATTATTTTATTTTTTATGCTAATTTTTATCAGAAAACTTTAAAACGACTGCTTACTTTCGATGTGATTCATAATCATTGGAGCGTGTACTCGCGAATTTTAGATGAACCATTTATGGGTTTCTAGACCACCGCAAATCACGCCAGCAAGATAAATGCCTTTACGATTGGTTTCCATAGTATGCTCATTGTATACTGGTTTTTGGGTAGCGTCATCAGCAAGCTGGACGCCTAGCTTTTTCAAGAAACTAAAATTGGGTTGATAGCCCGTGAGTGCCAATACGTAGTCATTTTTTATCGTTAGAGTTGTTCCGGCTTTATTAACGACAATGGTATCTTCCAAAATTTTTTCAAGCCTTGAATGATACAATGCGTTGATACTTCCTTCTTTAATGCGATTGATAATGTCTGGTCGTACCCAATATTTTACGCGGGTACCAATTTCTTTATCTCTCACAATCATCGTAACTTTTCCACCTTTGCGGTAAATTTCTAGTGCTGCATCTACTGCGGAATTACTAGCTCCAATGATAGCAACATTTTGGCGAATGTAGAAGTGTGGACTATTATAGTAATGCGATACTTTTGGTAAATCTTCGCCGGGAATATGGAGTAAATTGGGAATGTCATAAAATCCCGTCGCAATAATAATATGCTTCGTAAGGTAAGACCGTTTAGTTGTATTAATTTTATACTTTTCCTCTATTGATTCAACTTCGATTACCTGCTCAAAAAGATTGACGTTAAGGTCTTTGGCAATGACAATGCGTCGGTAATATTCTAACGCTTCTGATTTATGTGGTCGAATATTATTACTAATAAATGGAATTTTATCAATTTCTAAATTATCTGAACTGGAGAAAAAAGTCATGTTCTCCGGATAATGATATAAAGAATTAACGAGTGCTCCTTTTTCGAGAATCAAATAAGAAAGCCCTTTCTGCTGAGCTTCTAGGCCACAGGCAATCCCAATCGGACCACCACCAATAATAATGACATCAAAAATATTCATGTATGTACCAATTTCACGAAGGATTGCTTCCGTTTTACTAGCGTAGCTACGCTTGAGACAAATGTAAGCTATTTTTATAAAAAATGAACTTACAGTATATTGATATCATAACTCTTAAAATGCTAAATAGTTCATTACGCTTAGGATTTGTAAATAACTTCGATAAGAACTTTTTTTCGTAGCTTAGTACATTGAACTTTCTGGGAAGAGAATGCTTTTAGTTAAACAATTTCAACAAATATTTTTTTATGAAAAAATGTATCGAGTATTGTCGTTTATTTTTTAGTCTCTTGTTCTTGTTACTTTTAGTAGCTGCCTGCTCTCGTAATCCTGTTACGGGAAAAAAGGAAATAATGTTTATGTCTGAAAGCAAAGAGATTGCCGTAGGAAAGGAATCTGATCCACAAATTGTGGCGAGTTTTGGGAAATATGAAGATGCTAAAATTCAGGCTTTTATTACCAAAAAGGGGAAAGAGATGGCTGCGGTTTCACATCGACCAAACCTTAATTTTGAATTTAAGGTTTTGGATTCTCCCGTTGTAAATGCTTTTGCGGTGCCGGGCGGATACGTTTATTTTACGAGAGGTATTTTGGCACACTTTAATAATGAAGCAGAATTCGCTGGAGTACTTGGTCATGAAATTGGTCACGTAACGGCGCGACATTCTGCGAAGCAGTATACGAGTCAAATGTTGGGACAGGGTGCTTTTTTAGCGGGCATTTTATTATCGGAAGATTTTAGGCAATACGCTGGAGAAGCATCACAAGGGATGCAATTGCTATTTTTGAAATTTGGTAGAGACAATGAAAGTGAGTCGGATGAATTAGGAGTAGAATATTCTACGAAGATTGGATACGATGCAAAGGAAATGGCAGATTTTTTTCAAACTTTAAAAAGGCTGACGGATGATGGTGGTGGAAGAGTGCCAACGTTTTTATCGACACATCCTGATCCTGCAGATCGCTACACGAAAGTAGGGCAGTTAGCCGAGAAATGGCGCAAGTCTACCAATGAAAAGTTGAAGGTAAATCGCAATGCTTATCTTAGAATGATTGATGGTCTAATTTATGGCGAAGATCCGCGACAAGGTTACGTAGAGAATGATCAGTTTTATCATCCGGAGTTGAAGTTTCAGTATCCTGTTCCGGCTAATTGGAGAACGGTGAATTCTCCTGCGCAAGTACAAATGGCACCAGCGGATGGAAAAGCGATTATGGTTTTCGCGATTGCACAAGGAACGACACCGGAAGCTGCCGCCAATGATTTTGTCAAAAATAATCAATTGCAATTAAATGATTCGGGGCGTCTAAAAGTGAATGGGCTGGAAGCTTTTGCCGTGACGGCACAAAATGATAAATTGCGGGTTCGCAGTTATTTTATTCAGTACAATAATTTGATTTATAATTTTCAAGGTATTGCTAGTTTGACGGATTTCGCTAATTATCAGAATGATTTTGAATACACGATGCGTAATTTTGATAGTCTTAGTGATCTTTCCAAAATTAATGTAAATCCAGAAAAAATTAAAATAAAAACGGTAGGTAAAACGGCTTCGCTAACAGAAGTGTTCCGTACGCTAGATATGCCAACACAGCGGTTTAAAGAGTTAGCCATTCTCAATGGAATGGAACTGACCGATCAAGTGATCAAAGGAACGTTAATTAAAGTGATTGGGAAATAGGTACTAAGACAAATTAATAAGTGAATTAATTTTGTCTTAGTACTTTAGTAAGAAGGAGAGATGATAATTTTTTTACAAAAAAAAGCACCTGCGTAATCTTTTACACCGGTGCTTTTTTATTTAGCATTCGTACAATGCTAAAATCTTGATTCTAAATAGTACGGCAACATCGCTCGCCAAGTTGGCCAATCGTGTCCCATATCATGTCCCCAAATATCTAATTCGTGTGGAATACTCTTCGAGTCCAACAACGCAGAGAATCTCCGCGAAGCATCGGGCGTTTCGTAGTTACCCGCACCAGATAAAATATGAATATGTTTAGACTTACGGATCTGTGATAATAACTGATCGTCGTTCATGTTTTGTAAATACTGCTCCGGCGAGTTGAAATAAACATCTTCGTCGTAGTAGCCTTTTGTGTAAGTACTCAAATCATAATTACCACTCATGGCAATTGTACCTGCAAATAAATCAGGGCGACGGAAGAAAAGATTAGCAGAATGCAAAGCACCTAAAGAAGCGCCCGAAGTATAAATTGGTGTTTCTTTACTCGTATGCGTTTTGATAAACGGCACTACTTCTTGTTCTACGTAAGTATTAAATTGTTGGTGACGCATAGCTTTATGCTTTGGGTGCATTTCGCTGTTGAGCCAACTTTCAGAGTTGATACTATTGATAGAAAATACCTTAAATTTACCTTCATTAATTGGTTTGCTAATGGCGTCGATCAATAAAAATCGTTCGTACTCTAAATAATCTGCTGCTGCTGTAGGAAGCAATAATAGGGCATCACCATAATGTCCATAAATAACGATTTCCATTTCTTTATTGAGGGACGGACTGTGCCATTTGTGTATTTCTCGTTTCATTTTAACTTTAGGGTTAATAGACTTTCTGCTAAAGTGTATTTAGCAGAAAAGTTTAAGTTAGAAATTGATTTACAAAATTAGGAATAGTTTACGGGATTCAATAGGATTTATTTAGAATACTTACAATTTCGGCAAGAAGTTAGTTCAAAAGCTGTATTTCTCTTCTTTACAAAAAAAAAACTGCCATTTTACACGGAGGTAAAACGGCAGTTCGATCGGTAAATACTAAGGTTGAAAGAATGTTTTAAATTGAAATGCTAAGATTAATATACTGAAGTTGCTTTAATATAGATAGATGATTTATCGTTGTCGGCAGAGGTAGATTTGCAAGCCATTGATTTCCAATATTTCAGCTAATTTTCTCCCCGTAGTTATGACTACGAAAAAAAATGGAGCTTCCTCATGAAAACGAAGCGCTTACAACTAATTTCAACCCCCATTTTAAAACAACTTTACTGTTTATTAGTGCTGACGTCTACTCACTTTTGCTGGCTTTTTAGCGAGTGCGACGGGGTCTTTAGCAATTGTATTGGTGTTTTTTAAAGTTAAATTGGTGGTATTATTTCCACCCGAAAGACAGAAAAGTTGCTCTTGATAAACACCAAATTCTCCCGAAGCTTCCAGCAAAACATTACCATTTACATCAGATAAAAAGTAGTATCCTTCTCCGTGTTCACAACACATGCCATCGCCAAAATTATCATAAGCAATTAGGTAGAAGCAATCGCCTTCGGTCAAACAAACAATCTCTTGTACCAATTCTCCTGGTGCTGCATCGTTGTAAGGGCCGCCTTGCGCTTGGATCATCCCGTAATCGGTAAAAATCGACCAACGCGTTTCTTCGCCAAAATCATCTAATTGTAACGTTAGGATCAAAGTAG
>JBGCFY010000023.1:0-12553 GCA_045110315.1 Saprospiraceae bacterium | reverse complement strand
ATAATTTGCTCGGAGACAAATTCCATATTCTTTTTTTTGTAAGTTGATCAAGATTGTTTCAAAATAAGTTTACTTTCAATTTTGCGCTAAGCGAGCTATCATTGAAACTTGCTTTGAGCGTGCAAATTTATTCTAATATTTCTAATATCTTAAGTTCTACTCGTTGATTTTTTTTGCGACCGCCCAAGGTTTCATTGGAAGCTACGGGTTGGGTTTTACCATATCCTCTAAATTGAATTCTTTTTTTGGCAATACCTTGCTCAACGAAAAAAGCCGCTACCGCTTCCGAACGTTCTCGGGAAAGTTTATCCGCAAATTCGTGACTACACCAACCATTTGTATGACCGCCAACTTCCACAACTAGTTTATTATTTTTTTCTAAAAACTGCAAAACTCGATTTAATTCTTTGAAGGAAATATTTTTCAGCTGCGCTTCATTTGCATCAAAAAAAACATTATTCATTGGAATCACTTGACCTACTTTGATTGGAATCAAAATAATATCTTGTTTAAGTTCTTGGTATTTTTCTTCAACGGGTGTAGGCTTTTCCTTCTTCGCCGGTATTTTGCTAGGTTTTGTTTTTACTTCTTCTTTGATTTGTGTTTTGATCTTTGCTTCCAATTCCGCTTTGATTTCTGCTTCTACTTGTTTTTTCAATAAAAATTTGATCTCTGCCGTCAATTCTTCCCGCACAATATCCTTCATACTACTCCGCAAATCTTCCCGTACTTTTTTGCTCAGCGTAACGCGCAATTCTTTTGTAAAGTCATCTGTATTTTCATTAGAAATACTTAATGCTGTTTCGCTTTCCGCTAATTCGTTTTTAATCCGATTCTTTAAGGCACGCGCCGCGCCAGGTTTCAAGTCGGTTTCCAAGCTTGACTCTAATGCTTTCTTAACTGCTGGGAACAATTGTTGCTGTAATTCCAACTTCACATTATTTTGCAAACTCAACTGCAACTCTTCTCGAATAGCGATTTCCATACTTTCAAAATCCACTGATGGAGAAGAAGCTTCTTGCGGCGGCGATTCTACTTTTGTTACTTCTTGCTTGCTTTTTTGCTCCTTTTTATCGAGTCGAGCTTCCATTTTTTCTTTCGCTTGTTGATGCCGATTAAACTTCCGTTTCATGGCTTCCAGTTCTGATTCGCCCGTAATTTTTTCCGAAGTTGAAGGTTTTTCTTCTTCGTCCTTTGTTTTTGTTGTTCCTTGCGGCGATTCTTTTTGCTTATAATGGCGTTGGTATTTTCGTCTCAAAGCATCCAATTCTGGGTCGCCTGAATTCGGAACGGAGGAAGCGATTTCTTCCGAATTATTCCGCGCTTTGTTTTCCTGTTTTCCAGCAATGGATTGATTGTATTTGTGTCGCAGAGCTTCTAATTCTGGATCACTCTGATAGCGATGGTATCTTTCTGGATTTGCTTTTCTCCGTTTTTTAATTTCCGCTTTTGCTTTTTTACGCTCTGCGTTAATACCTTCTAATTCCTCGTTAAGGTCTTTTAGCCGCAGTTGCAGTCGCTCCACTTCTTGATTGCTATTTACTTTTTCGTGGTCAACACTGGCAACAATTCCATTCCCATCGCTATCCAATTCTTCTACAGTTTCCTTGCTAAGGTGTATGTTTTCGCTGCTCGAAAAATAGCCTTCCACCTCCGCATAAACCCCTACGTCATTGCCGTAAGGTAATACCATTTGAAAGGTTCCTTGTTCAGAACTAACCATGGTTCTATCCTTATCTACGCGGGTAAGGTTTTGATATTTCAACGTACCATTAAGCTTTTTCTTGGTCTCCTTATCAATCATATTCCCCGACAATAAAATAACAGGATCTGGTTGAACTTCCTTGGGTAATTTGATGCGAAAAATATCTGACATTCCACTCGCATCGTCCGTTGAATAATAAGCATAATCTCCCGACGCCGGAATCGAATAATTATAATCATTATTGAAACTATTGATTTTATTTCCTAAATTTTTAGGCGCAGACCAATTCGTCCAAGTATCATCCAAGCGTCTACTCATAAACATATCCAATCCTCCAAAACCTTCGTGACCATTACTAGAAAAGTAGATTGTTTTACCATCCGCAGCAATGAATACACTACTTTCTATACCAACCGTATTAATTTTTTTACCAAGATTTAAAGGCGTAGACCAACGTCCTTCTCCTATCAAAAAAGAAACATATAAATCTCGATCACCGTAGCTATCCGCTCGTTCTACTGCCATCAACATTACGTCACCATTTACATTAATGTGGTACGCTACAAATTCGCTTCGGTTATAGAAGTCTTTGATCTTTTGGGCTTTAGGTTTTCGCCAAGTTCTGCCCTTACGATTGGCCCGGGCAACTCCTTCATCAGCAACGTAGAGGACATTACCGATTGGATTTACGGCGATGACAAAGTTATGATGTTTATTATTTAGTGGCGCGCCAATATTTACAGCTTTGCTCCAAGTGCCATCTTCTAAGCGGTAGGATTTCCAGATATCATCTCGATTTTCTTCCCCGATATTTTTGGGATGATATTTTCTGGCGAAGTATAAGATTTGTCCATCGGGAGAAATCATTGGTGCGCGTTCCGCAAAACGAGAATTTACATTCGCACTTAGTTTTTCAGGTTTACCCAGTTCCTCTTGGTACTCAATCACGTCAACTTTTACCCTGATTGGCGTTTTACGATCAGAAATAGCAATTGCATCAATTTGATTGCTTCCCTTAATCGCTTGCGTATTCAGTTCCACCCTGACTTCTGCGACCAAATAATCAGTTTTGTATTTCAGCGTTTTGCGAAATAATTTTTTGCCCAATTTCCCTCGAGGTCGCTTATTCTCATAAATTTTGTATTCTTTACCTTTCTCGTCAATAAAAAATATTTTGGAAATTGCGCCAGGATTAAGACTTTCTGCTACTGCAACTTGATAGACTTGCATGGGTTCTGCAAAACCGACCTGAATAAATTCGCCTTTTTTACTATTCTCTTTTTTGGGTACCCAAGCCATATAATGCAAGTTCTCACTATAAAATGCATTCGGCACACCAAGTACTTGCTCCGCAGAATATTGTGCTTTTCCATACTGACTAGAAAAATCCACCACCTTATTTGCCCATTGCAAATTTTGCGCTACACAATTAGTGCCTAGCAAGAAAAAGAATAAGCTATAGAAAAAAAGTTTTCCCATATTTTAACACCTTGAAATCATTTTTTAGCGATGAAGTTGTTTGAAACAGCCCCTATATTTAACGTTGCAAGATACAACTTTTCGAGCGGGGAGAACAGACCTCTAATGTTTTTGCCACAGCTTTTCAAAAAATACTATTCCTGCAAATTTGGGGACAGAGGTCTTGCTTTCCAAAAGCAAAAATACAAATGGCGGACATGGAAACTCCAAATCCGCCATTTATTATGCGTAGGATGACATTGCTGTATCCTTTATTTATGCTAAAAACTAATCCGCCATTTTAGGGACACGAGGTGCCGCATCTAAAATTTCTTGATTTGCTTTATCAGCAAATTTTTCAAAGTTTTTGATAAATGACTTTGCTAACTCCGTTGCCTTCGCATCATAAGCCGCTTCGTCACTCCAAGTTGATTTTGGATTCAGAATTTCTGCGGGTACATTTGGACAAGTCAATGGCATCATTAAGCCAAAAATATTATGTTCATTGTACGCCACTTCGTTTAGTTCTCCGTTTAAAGCTGCCGTAATCATAGCGCGGGTATAAGTCAATTTCATCCGACTTCCTACACCGTAGCTACCGCCCGTCCAACCGGTATTCACTAACCAAATATTAACGTTATGCGCTTGCATTTTCTCACCTAGCATTTCTGCGTACTTCGTAGGGTGCAATGGTAAAAAAGGTGCACCAAAACAAGCGGAAAAAGTAGTTTGTGGTTCTGAAATTCCTTCTTCTGTACCTGCTACTTTTGCCGTATAACCAGAAATAAAGTGGTACATTGCTTGACCGGGCGACAATTTGGAAATTGGAGGTAAAACACCGAATGCATCACAAGTTAAGAAGAAAATATCCGTAGGAATACCTCCTTTTGAAACCTCCAATGCATTACCAATATGGTAAATTGGATAAGAAACCCTCGTATTTTGAGTAATCGTAGCATCTGAAAAATCAGGTGTTCGCGTTCCTTCTACGAAATTAATATTCTCGAGAATAGCACGATGTTTAATCGCTTTATAAATATCTGGTTCTTTTTCTTCCGTAAGGTCAATACATTTTGCGTAGCAACCTCCTTCAAAATTAAAGACACCTTCGTCCGACCAACCGTGTTCGTCATCTCCAATCAAGTCCCGTGCAGGATCCGCGGAGAGAGTTGTTTTTCCTGTTCCAGACAAGCCGAAGAAAACAGCTGTATTTCCATCTTTACCTACATTAGCAGAGCAATGCATAGGTAGCACACCTCTTTCCATTGGTAAAACATAGTTTAGGACAGAAAATATTCCTTTCTTGATTTCTCCTGTGTATCCTGTACCACCGATAATAATTTTCTTTTCAGTGAAATTGATAATCGCAAAATTTTCAGCGCGGGTTCCATCTACTTCACTGTCTGCTAGAAAACCTGGTGCACATAGAATACTCCATTCTGGTTCGAAGTTCTCCACTTCTTCCTTGGTCGGTCGCAAGAACATATTGTAGGCAAACTGGTTACTCCAAGGATATTCGGATACCAGTCGGATATTGAGTCGGTAATGATCATCTGCACAAGCGTAAGCATCTCTCACAAAAACCTCTTTTCCTTTAAAGTAAGCAGTCACTTTTTGGTAGAGTGCATCGAATTTAGCTGCTTCGAAAGCTTGATTAACAGCTCCCCAATCTACAGTAGATGCAGTAATGTTGTCTTTTACGATAAATCGATCTTTGGGAGAACGTCCCGTAAATTTCCCGGTTTTAATCATCAAAGCACCAGAATCTGCAAGGACTCCTTGCTTCCGAATTAAGCTTTGTTCAACGAGTTCTTCTGGGCTAAGATTCCAATGTGCTATTGCAACATCCTGAACCCCTAATGATCCTAAATTAGCATTAGGATTCTTAAATCCAATCTCTTTCATAATAAGGCAATTTAGTAATATAATTTTACTGCTTGTGCTTTTCCTTTTAGAATAAAAACAAGCAGTAATTTGGTTTGGTCCTACAATTTATACTTTTGCATTGTTTATTTAAAAGTCTAATCTTGGCATTTCTATTAAAATAGAAGTCCCCGATTGATCAACAAACAATTATTATTTGATTACGGTTTAAAACAGCTTCCAATTTCAAGCTTCCGCTAAAGAAAAAACTTTAGTTTTTCATGAAATTCCAAAAACTAAAGTTGCCGTTTTTCCCCATCTAAGCAAGAATTTAAAGATAGAAGTTAGTTGAAATAGATTTTAAAATCTGTGTCTTTTTGAGACAACTTCTTCTTATTCTTACGGTAATATTTTCTCAAAGTTAAGTAAGTTGAGACATTTTTTTAGAGTCGAATAAGTAAAATGTTTAAACTTTGACAAATCAAAAGTTTAAAAACCTTTAAAAAAAAGTTTTATCCACTGTCAATCAACAGGTTAGCACAAAAGACTTATTTAAGCACCAATACAAATTAAATAATGTGACAAAGTTACTAGAATTTTCCGCGCAATGCAAAAATAAAGTTTCTCCCCGCCGCACTAACTCCAGATGCAAAAGTTCGATAGTGGATATCCGTGATATTCTCAACTGCAAAGTCAAGACTAAAGTGATCCGAGAATTGGTAGGTAGAATGTAGGTTGTAGGTTAACCAAGCCAGTGAGCCGTCGATCGTTGCTCTTTCAATATTATCAGAAGATCCCGAAGAAGCGACGTAATCTTCGGCGTGTTCTAGGAACTCTGCTTCGGTTACACAAGTTTCACAGGGAAGGAAGCCATCGTATTCTTCCAATGGCTTAGCCGCGTTGTACTGTGCAGATAGTCGAACTCTGACTTTTTTACCCTCGTAACCTAGGCTGGTCGTCCCGTACATTGGTGGAATATGCGCTAGCGGTGTTTCTGTGCCATCCTCTAGCAAACGTATTCCTTTGACGTAGTTGAGACTAGATCGAAACCGCCATTTATCTTTAATATTTAAGACGATATGTCCAGAAACGCCATAAACATTTGCCTTTTCGGCGTTGATATTTGCTTGCACTTGAAATTCATCCAAGATTTCGCTTCCATCGGGCAAGGCAAAATTGGTTCGGACAATAGCGTCCGTCAATTCGGTGTAGAAGCCCGTTCCACTAATTTTAAAACTAGTTCCTACATTTTTGCGTACTTCGCCAAATTCTTTTGCTAAAGTAAATTCTCCGTTTAGAGAATACTCCGGCGTAAGCGATGGATTAGGGATAGTAATGAATCCTCCTTTTTCTCTAATTTTTGAAAAATCGTCCAAATTGGGAGAACGGAAAGCGGTAGAAGCAAGCATTCTTACTTGCCACTTACTTTTTGAATTCCAAGTAATTCCGGTTCCCCAAGTCAAAGCGCTATTATTAGAACTTAACCCCGTAATGTACTCCGTTGGCCAGGAGATCGGATCTGTCTCTTTGAATTTAGAGAAAAGATTGACCATCGTATAACGAGCTCCGGCATTGAAATTAAGGGTAGAGTCTTTACTTTTCCAACGGTAGGTTGCATATCCGGCGTAAGTGGTCACGGTGCTACCACCACTGGGATAACGACTAAATTCGTCGTAAAAAGTTGTTCCGTCTTTGATATTTACCCTTCCTGCAAGGGAATTTACAATATTATGATTGACATCAATTCCGTAAGAAAACAGGTTGCGTTCTTGCTGATCAAGGTGTTTATCAAAATCTAAGGTAAAAGAAGCTACTTGTACGTCTGCCAAACTAAACGAACGATAAGCATCTGCGTATTTTCTTTGTAGCCGATCTTCGTCGATACGTTGATAAGCACCAATGATGCTCGCTTTATCGTACAAGGCCGTTGGTTTTAGGCTTCGCATTTTCAGCGAAGCAAGTAGTCTTTTTTGTGGCCCATAATTCCATTCTGCCCATTTTAATTTATCGGCAGCGCTCAAGGTATCGGTGAGGTTGTCGTAGCGAGGAACATCGCTCGTCGTAGAATATTGAAAATTAGCGACGTAGTAAACGTAGTCACTTGCTTGGTACTTAATTTTTTGCATAAAGTCGATTTGGCTGTAAGCCGTACCAATTTGCACTTCTGGATTTGGATTAATCCGAATTTCATCTACATTTTCATTTCTAAAAAAGTAAAAAGGTCGAGCACCTAAGCTTTCGTAGCCCGCAGGTCTGACCGTGCCCGCTTTTAAATCCCCAAAATCACTATAGCTAAAACTTGTAAGAGAGCCCCAACGTCGGGTACCGTAATCTAAATCAAGGTGTACCGTTTTTTCCTGATTCGCCGTTGCGTAACGGGTAAAAACATTAGTTTCCGTTTGGTAGGATTTATTATTAACATTGCTGAATAAAACCGTTGGATCTTTAGTTCTAAAATGAATAACACCACCGATGGCATCACTTCCATACATCAAAGATCCTGGACCGTAAATTAGTTCTATTTGTTCTAAAGTTGAGTTATCAACAGTAATTGCATTTTGTAGGTGTCCGCCTCGATAGATCGCATTATTCATTCGAACCCCATCGACGACCATTAAAACCTTATTGGCTTCGAAGCCTCTAACGATTGGACTTCCTCCGCCCATCTGAGATTTTTGGACAAAAACTTCTCCGTTTTTGCTAATTGCATCCGCCGCCGTTTGGGCATTCCCAAAAGCGATATCCTTGGACGTAATTCGATCTACGATGAATGGAATCTCTTCTACTGGATCGTCTTTACGACCGACTACTTCTACCCCTTGCAAAATTGCAATATCTTCTTCCATAAAGATTTTGCCCTTCAGGTTTCGAATTGTGATAAATTTTAATTCTCTTGTTTTGTATCCCACGTAACTAAAAACGACAACTTCATTATAAGCCAAATCGCCTAAAGAAAGCTTTCCATCCAAATCGGTAATTCCAGTAAATTTTTGATCTTTGGTATAGACGCTTACACCAATCATTGGTTCGTTGGTCTTAGCATCTTTGACTTCTATCTCGTAACCGGAAATAGAAAAATCGGGTAAGGACAAGGCAATAGCAGGCAAGTGTAATATTACCGTAAGTAATAATAGCGTTGAGATAAATCTGCCAGGAGGAAGTCTAAATCGTTGGTGCAATACGGTATTCAATGTCACATTATTGATCTTTGGGAAGTTTAATCGTAAAAGTAGTTCCTTTTACTGTAGACTTTTTTACAAAAATCTTGCCAGAATGGTACTCTTCTACGATCCGTTTAGCGAGGGAGAGTCCCAAGCCCCAACCTCTTTTTTTAGTGGTAAAACCTGGTTCAAAAACCGTTTTGTGTTTAGAAGATGGAATCCCTTTGCCGGTATCGGAGATGTCGATAATGACGAAGTTCTTTTCTTCGCTGATTTTTGCTTCGATTGTCCCTTTACCGTCCATCGCATCCAGTGCATTTCTAAGTAGGTTTTCAATGACCCAATCGAAGAGTGGTGGATTGATCATCACTGGAATGGCTGCGCTCGTAGGATCAGGGAAGCGAAAGGTTACTTTTCGAGGTGCCCGACGTTCCATATAATTGCGACAACGCTCCAATTCTTCGTATACATTGATTTCTTCTAAGTCTGGTGCCGAGCCAATTTTTGAAAAGCGATCCGCGATGAGTTCCAGTCGAGTAACGTCGTTCCTTAATTCATTGACAACTTCTTGCGTTTCTGGATTATTCCCTTCCATCAATTTCAGGTGCTCAATCCAGCCGATAATCGCAGAAATTGGTGTTCCTAGCTGATGCGCCGTTTCTTTGGCCATTCCAGCCCAAACCCGATTTTGTTCTCCTCGCCGAGCAGCGTTAAAGGCAATGTAACCAACCATGATAAAACCACTAATCAGTAAAAACTGGAAGATGGGGAAGTAAGTCAATAGCGTTACGAGGAAAGAATTTTTGTAGTAAAGCGTACTATTTCCATCTAAACCCTCTACTACAATCGGTTCCCGTCCACTCCGCTTTATTTTTTCCAATTCTTTTTCTAAAAAGGGAATATCTTCGTCTTTATTCTCCCCAAAGTTTCTCCCAGAAATAATAACGCCCGCTTGGCTAATCCAAATCGTGGGAATGGTCGTATTCGTGATCAAGAAATCGTTCTGAAAACTAACATCACATTCTAATTCTTCATTTTGGTTGTACTCTAAAGATTCTAGCGCTAGCTTGTAACGAATCATTTTTTTCTCCTCGTCTTCCATCAACTTCGTAGCCAAAAAATTCGTGTATACCATTGAAATTGCGACGATCAACAATCCTCCAATGGCAAGAAAAATTTTCCACCTCGATTTTTTTGAATAAATATCCATTTAATGATTTTTGGTTCTTAAGTACTAAGCAGCTGTTTGAATTTAACAAAGAACGTAATTTTTTTGTCTATTAAGAAAAGCAGTTAAATACTTATACGAGCAAAACGAACAAAAGTGCTTTCTAGCGATCAGGAAACGTCCCTATTTTCATTTTCTTCACTTTGCAAATTTACGGTTTCTAGCAGTACTTCGTAATAATTCCGTTGTGTCCGTTTTGATTTCAACCAAGCAAAGAAGGCCATCTTTTGGAGATCTTCTTGTTCTAACGGACGTTCTCCAAAATAAACGACAATTTTTTTATATATCTTATCTATTTCCTGTGGATTATTGATATAGTCTCGGATGGCAGTCAAGTATTTTTTGGTAATACTATAGCGAGCTTGCTTAAAAAAATCGCCAAAATATCGTTCGATGGCTCGAATTCGGTTGAGCGCGATATCCTCGTTCCCTAATTCGTATTGAATAAGCAACTCAATCAAATGTTTTTTGAGCAACCATTCTTTTCCTGCCTTCTTTTCGCACCATTTGTCCGTGTGTGGAATGGACATGATCGTTTCATTTGCTTGTGCGATCTCATTTTGATTAAAATAACAAACACTTAAACTTAGATGAAGATGAAGCATCGTTGTACTCGCCAACCGAGCCACTTTGTTTTGTTTTAAGGCTTCTAAATCTTCAATCGCTTTAGCATTTTCATTCGTATGACTTTTAATGGCTGCGAGCAAAAGGATATACTTAGGATAAAACAAGGTATAATGGCTTTTATTGTAGCGATTCATACTTTTATAAAACTCTGCGCAGTACGCTCTTGCTTCCACGAATTTTCGATTGCGATACAAGATGTGAGTAATCATATACAACAAATGTAATTTGTACTTATGAGTTGATTTTGTAAAACCGTGTTGGTTCTTTACCGCGTTGTATTGATCAATTAAATAGGGCTCGAAAAAGTAAAAATCTTTATTTCTTAGGTAAGCACTTCTGGTAATGGCAATCAAATTATATAATAATTTCGGTCGCTGCATCATTGTTTCGTCGAGTTCGCAATATTTCAAAACTTTAGAAATTACCCGATTGAAGTCTAGTGGTTTACCCAACCTAAGTAAACCATCAAGTTGGTTACGAATTAGCCGGTGAGCAATCACGGCACGTTCTTCTTCGTCGATGCGAAGTTTATTTTCTCTTCTTTTTTTAATAATATGCTTAAGCACTTTGTCTTCTTGCAAAGCGCCGTGTTCCAATTGCAACATATAGATAGTATTAAGCAAATCGACCTGTTCGTTGACTGTTGCTAACGCTTCTGCTTTCAACAAGTAATTCCAAGCCTGCCGATCTGCTTTTTTATCGTATAAATAACGGGCGATAGAAATCAATCCCATAATCGGCGAGACCGTCGTTGTATCTTCATCCATCCGCTTGAGTACGATAAATTCCCCTAACTGATGAATCAAGCGCTTGCGAATGGCGTAGTAAGCTTCTTTGTTGGAAGTCGCTAAACGCTTCACCATTTCGGCAGGCTTTAAACGCTTAGGTTCTTTCTGAAGGATATTGAACAATTCCAAATCTTTACGCTGCTTCCGTTTGCGTTGTCGATTGATAAACACTCGAAAAGCTTTACTGTCTTCCGTAGAAAAAGTAGCAATTAGTTCTTTTAAATTATCCATAAGTAGCCGCTGCGAGTATTAAATTTATTGGAACCGTAGTTTATTACTGAAGTTGTTTTAAATTGAAGATAAAGCTTTTTAGGGCAAAAAATCTAGCAAAATACTATTTAGCAACAAAGCTGTTGCTTGAGTAGTAGATCTTTCAAGCTATATCTGATCGAGGTTCGCTATTCTTGAAATTATTTAATGATGAGCGCCAAAATAAGTTCTTTAGCTCAAGTAAATTTATTCAAATTAGATAAACCCAGATGTATCTTTTGCAAAATATACTTCCTTTTTCCTTCTAAAAGTGCCGAGCTTGCAGTTGTATCCATTAAACCTAGCAGCTGAATCATTCAGTAAACTGACAAAATTACCCCTAGCAATTTGTCTGCCGTAGAAGTTTGGCTTGCTATAAAACTAAAATTTATTACCGATATGAAAAACCTAGTAGTTCTATTTTTCATCTTCTTTTATTCAATTCAAACTCAGGCGCAAGGCGATCATTCTATCTACATCGAACTCGGAGGAGCGGCATTAAGTTACTCTTTAAACTATGATATGCGATTCGAGAAAAAGGATGCTAGCTTCGGCGCGCGGATCGGAGTTGGTAGAATGGATGACATTATTCTTATTCCTTTGCACCTTAATTATTTACACGGTGCTGGGAAGCATAGACTTGAGCTTGGTCTAGGAGTTACTACCCTTTTGGGGAATCAACCCGATACAGATCGTAAAGGTATCTATCCTATCGCTAGTGGCACCTTGATGTATCGTTATCAAAATACAGCGGAACACCTCATCTTTAGAGTTGGATTTTCACCAACTTTTGTTCCTTCCACTCCTGATAGTTTCATTGATATATCAAAACTACTTTGGGTTTGGCCAGGTATTTCCGCGGGATATATTCTGTAAGGACAACTTTAACTAAGGAGTTGTTTAAAAACGCTACTTTTTAAAACAAAAAAACAATCAAATGAAAAATCTAACAATTCTAATCTTTATCTGCTTTTATTCGATTCAAATTCAGGCGCAAAGGGCTCAGGCTATTTATGCAGAACTCGGAGGAGCTGGACTACGTTATTCCATTAATTATGATACTCGATTCACTAAACAGGAGAATGGAATTGGAGCACGAATCGGATTTGGGACAATGATCAATAATAACGTTCTTATTCCAGTACACATAAACTATTTACATGGTATTGGAAATCACAAGTTTGAACTCGGTCTAGGAATTACTACTTTTTTTTATCAAAAAATTGAAAATAATAAACGTACAAGACAACCTTTCCCTTTAGCTAGTGGCGCCTTGATGTACCGCTATCAAGCAAAAGATGGGCATTTCTTGTTTAGAGCTGGAATCTCTCCAACGTTTCTTCCTTTTTTCAGTGGTTTCGACGGTAAGATAGACATCTTTGATTTACTATATGTCTGGCCTGGTGTTTCCGTTGGATACAAGTTTTAAAGGACTTCGTAATAAAAATCAAAGTTAAAAAGCTATTTAAAAATA
>JBGCFY010000022.1:0-34497 GCA_045110315.1 Saprospiraceae bacterium | reverse complement strand
AATTTACTTTGCCTTCGTCATCCAAAATTAGCCATTTCCCTGTCTCCTCATTAGTAGCATATACGCTATTTACTGACCCTATACTCAGTTTATCGTGCCCCCAGATACTAACGGTCACTTTATCTCCCGTTGCCAGTATTGGCTCCATCGAGCGTAACATTTGTAAAGCTAAAGAATCGTTTTGAGCCAGGTTCGGCAGTGTACTAAATAAAGGTTTGACCGTTTGGCAGGCCGAACACAATAGAAGCATTGAAATAAATATGAAAATTGCTTTCATGATCATCGGTTTTTACTCTGAATTATTTATTCAGAGATACTATTTAAACATTGTTGGCAGTATAAAATAAACAGTAAAAGTGCCAAGCCAACAAAAAGTAATAAAGATCAGGAAATCAAACAGTTATAAATTAAATATATTAATTAAATAATTTTCAGGTGTAGAAAAATTCTCGTTTTTAGAAAAAACAATACCTAATTAGTAGAAAAAAAAGAGTGTATCGCTAAGTAAAATTGAGTTACAGAAATCTGTCACTAGATATTAAAATTTAAAATATAAGAAAGCTTTAAAAATGCGATTTAGTGAATAAAAAACTAAAACAATAGATTCAGAAAACACACAAACAAAAGAAGGAAATGAAACATAAATTCGAACCACACTGTATTTTTGTTGTAGAAGATGATCCAATGTATCAGAGAATGATTAAGTACATCATGGAACTCAATCCCGATCATAAAGTTCACGTTTTTGAAGATGGCGCTAGCTGCATTCAGAACCTACATCTTAACCCAAGTATTATTTCGCTGGATTATACCCTACCGGATATTTCGGGTGGAGAGGTTCTCAAAAAGATCAAACAGTTTAACAAAGATATTTCTGTAGTTATTCTTTCGAGTCAACAGGATGTTTCTACGGCCGTTGGACTTCTAAAAGAAGGTGCTTATGATTACATCACCAAGGATAGCGAAACCAAAGAAAGACTTTTAAATACAATTGACCACATCAAACACAAAAATAGTCTTAGCCAAGAAGTCGACTCATTACGCGAGGAATTACAGACCAGTTATAAGTTAGATAGAAGTATTATTGGCGATAGCAAAGCTATGCAGAAAGTATTTGTTTTATTGGAAAAGGCGGTAAAAACAAATATTACCGTTTCTATTTCGGGGGAGACGGGTACGGGGAAAGAAGTAATTGCTAAAAGTATTCATTACAATTCTAATCGAAAAAAGGAGGCGTTCATTGCAGTTAATATGAGTGCAATTCCAAAAAACTTATTGGAAAGCGAATTATTCGGCTACGAAAAAGGCGCTTTTACGGGAGCGAATACCACCAAACGAGGTATGTTCGAAGTGGCGAATAAAGGCACGCTCTTTTTGGATGAAATGGGGGAAATGGATATTCAGCTCCAGTCAAAAGTACTGCGAGCATTGCAGGAACGGGAGATTATGCGCGTTGGTGGTACGAAGCCCATTCCTTTTGATGTAAGAATTATTGTTGCTACGCACAAAAACCTACTGGAGGAAGTGAGTCAAGGAAATTTCAGAGAAGATTTGTATTACCGTTTATTGGGACTTCCGATTGGTTTACCGCCCGTACGAGAACGAGGGAATGATATTTTGTTACTTGCAGATTTTTTCCTGAAGGCTTTTGTAAAAAATAATAATTTGGAAGAAGTAAAATTATCAAAAGCGGCTAAAAGTAAATTATTGCACTACGCTTTTCCAGGAAATGTGAGAGAATTAAAAGCCATTATAGAATTGGCAACGGTACTCACGAACGGCGTAGAAATTGGTCCAGAAGATATTCGATTTAACAGTCCGAAGAAAGCAGCTAATTTCTTGATGACGGAGATGACTTTTGAAGATTACAAAATAACGATTGTCAATCATTTTTTAGAAAAGTATGATAACGATATTGATCTCGTAGCACAGCGACTTGAAATTGGAAAATCGACGATCTATCGAATGTTGAAAAATGAAAAAGTAAGTACTTAAATACTATAGAAGTTGTATAAAAATTTCTATTTCAAAAATAAAGTATCAAGCATAATTTTAGTAAAAAAAATCCTCAAAAGAATTAATCATTAGTAACAATTTAGACGCATGAAAAAGTTAAATAAAAATACTAACACCGAAGTCCTCCCACTAGTTGCTCAGTCAATAGCAACGCAAGTTGCAGATTTGCCGGTTAGTTTTGACCTTGGCTATTTAGAAAAAATCAGCCGGAATAATTTAAAATTCATTAAAGAAATCATTACCATCTTTTTAAATGAGATTCCAGCTGCTATGGAAAAAATCAGCATCGAGTTAAAAGATGAAAATTGGATACAAGTTGCGAATTTGGCTCATCGAGTAAAAACAAATTACATGATGCTCGGAATGACTCCTCAGGAAAAAAATGCTTTGTCTATTGAACGAATGATCAAAGAAAACAGATTTACTCCAACGATCATCATTACCAATGTCAATCAACTAATTAAAGATTCTAGTCAATTATATCCCATTCTAGAAAAGGAACTTGAACGACGAAATCAACTAAGTTAAATTCTTGCCTTTGTAGGGCATCAAGCATTTTGTGGAGGTCTCAACTGATCACCTTAAAGGGTAAATAATTAAAAAGAGAAAACCCTCTAAGTACCGAGACAAAATTGAATAGTTATTCAGTTTTGTCTCGATGTTTAAGCTAGAAGTTATTTTGGCATGAGATAAACTTTTACCTCTACCCTTCTGTTCCTAGCTTTTTCGTAGGCGGAAGTATTTTTTAATTTGGGTTTAGTTTCTCCGTAGGAAATTCTTGAAATTTGAGTACTCGGAATTCCTTGTTCGCTCAAATAGTAGGAAACGCTCTGGGTTCTACGTTCCCCAAGCTGGTAATTATAAGCATGATTTCCTTCGCCATCGGTGTGTCCAGAAAGGTAAACTTGTGCTTGAGGATGTTCGTTTAAAAATAGAACAACCTCATCTAAATCTTGATAGAAACCTTGCTTGATAACTGACTGGTCCGTATCAAATTCAACAATGGTCGTCATCGTTTTTTGTTGAACAAATTTTTGGTGCTCTTGGATATTCATATTGGGGCAACCATTGCGCTCTTTTACGCCACGCAAGAAAGGACAATAATCTTCCAAATCGGATAGTCCGTCATTGTCTGTATCCGGGCAGCCTTGCATTTCAGGATTTCCTTTTAGGAAAGGGCATTTATCATCCACATCTAGAATTCCATCCTTGTCGGCATCTTGCTCCCGACCGGGACAACCTTCAAATTCCTGCATTCCAAATAAATTAGGACACTGGTCTTTGTGATCCCAAACACCATCTCCATCCGCATCGTTACAGCCGTGAAATCGTAATAGTCCAGGCACCGTCGGACACTCGTCCACAGCATCCACTACGCCATCTTTATCTGTATCCTTAACGTAAGCGTCATTAGGACTGGCGGGTTTGGGAGCTAAGGCTACCGCTGTAGCAGGTGCAATTTCAGGCGCTTTTGTAATCGTATTTAGTTTTGTATTAAATTGATAACTTGCACTCAATTCGATGGCACCTTTCGCCTGAGTAACACGATCTAAAGAAGAACTATTCCAATCATAACTAAGTGCAAAAGTACTTCGTTTAAATTTCATTCCTACTTCTACAATCATTGCGTCTGCGATTCGATTAGCGAGACCAAGTCGTAAAACCTTTCCTTTAACCAAAGGTAAATCAAGCAACAAACCGAATATCTTTTCATTTGCTACCCCTTGTTTATTCCAAGTAAACTGCAAAGCCGCTTTCCATTTGTTTCGCAAAGGAATTACGGTCTTCACAAATGCCGAAGTCCGCATTGGATATCGTTCTTCCGAGGCAGCAAAAAATGTAGCTGCAGGTTGATTTAAATGCGCAAAAGATAAACCACCAGAAAGTACAATTCGATTAATTTGCTCTCTTGCCATCACTCCGACGGTAAAACTAGGCAACAGTTGACTCGTATTTTGGAACGCTTCTTGACTTGCTCGATTCGCGTCGTAACCACTACCTTCAACGTACTGATTATCAAATTGAAAGGCGGAAGGATCAAAGCGTTGCTGAATCATTCCAGCACTTAATCCTGCTGCCAAAATACCACCGCGTTTTGAAATCGTTTTGCGGTAAGCAAGGTCAACTAAAACTTGTGTATTGCGCAAAGAAGCTGTTCCTGCATCATTCTGCAACAGATGCATACCAAAGGCAAAAGCACCACGCTGTTGCTCGTAACCCAAACTTATATTTCGATACGGGGAAGGAATACTCGACCACTGAGAACGATAGCTAAGACTCAAGCGATGCATCGCTTCCATGTCTCCCAAATTAGCTGGATTTCGCAAACTAGTATTCAAATCCATTTGAGAAAAGTGAGCGTCTTGTCCCCAAGAAATCAGGGTGGCACAAGTGAAAAATAAAGTAAGTAAAATAGGTTTCATATTATGAGGTTGTAGTATCTTTTAGTATTAGTATCGCTTTTCACGAACTCAAAAATCTTTTTGCTAGTTCAAAAGTCTTTTTAACGAATTAAGGTAATGTGTCCAGAAAGCAACTTTTGTTCCCCTTTAGAATTTGTATATTCAAATACGTAAACGTAGGTTCCATTTTGAGCCGCACTATTTCTAACCGTTCCGTCCCAACCTTTCTCGATTCCGTCGGCGGTAAATATTAATTCTCCCCATTGATTAAAAATGGTTAAATTGGTTTCTCCTAAAATTTCTCCACGAACATAAAAGACATCATTTTCTCCATCGGCATTCGGGGTAAAAGCCGTAGGAATAAAAACAATAGCCTCTTCAGTAGCCGTTATCGCCAAAGAATCTTTACGCTTAATTTGCATGTAATCCACTTTAGTAACGGTATCTTTACACGTCGCTGCGTTGGTAGCGATTAACTGAACCGTAAAAGATCCTGTTTCTGTATAAGCATGACTCGGGTTCAGCGTTCTTGAAGTTTGACTATCTCCAAAAAACCATTCCGCCGAAGTGACTTCTGCTTGCTTGATTTCAAACTGAAAGTTTTGTCCAACTGTGCCTTCCGTTGCTGTAGCTACAAAATCTACCTCAAAATCGTCAAGCACAGAAATAGGTACGGGCTCCGAAATTACGACTACCCCATTTGGATGAGTCACTTGGACTTGATAATTCCCCGCAGTTGTCACCGTGTATTGTACATCCGTTGCACCATCAATTGCCCAACCATCTCTTAGCCATTGATTCCCCTCTCCCGCATTCGACTGTAAGGCAGTGGATTCATTTGCGCAAAGCGTTGTTGCCCCTTGCACAAATACTTCCGCATCGGGAAGGTTCTCCGTAACTATTATTTCTACTGGATCAGAAATTCCATTACAAGTATTTTCGTCTACTACTTCTACGGTGTAAGTACCTGATTCTTTGACGGTGATACTTGCTGTTGTTTCTCCCGTAGACCAAAAATACTCTGCTCCGAAACTTGCAAATAAAACGACAGAATCTCCTTCAAAAAACTCAGGAGAACCAATCATGGTAATTGTTGGGGTTTCAGGTGCTAGAACGGTAATTGTAATCTCGTTAGAAGGATTCGTAGAAGTATTCTCTACTGCATAAACCTGTATGACGTGTGTACCAGCCGTTAGATTTGTAGTTTCGAAAAAAGCACTCGAACTACTTTGTACAATTTCATTATCTACGTAGAAATAATAACTATCAAAAATATTAGGGTATGCGTTTAAACTCACCGGTTCTCCTAGACATATTTGATTCGAAGCATTGAGGAGTGCCAGAGATACATCTTGATTCAAATCGGTAATTTTGCGCACTAGATGGTTATAAGCGTCTCCGACAAAAAGCTCTTGGGTATAAGGGGAAAAAGCAATCGCCGTAGCACCACTAAATCTAGCTTCCGCACCAATTCCATCCGTTGCGCCTGTTTGTTCGACAGCTCCCGCATAGGTTGAGACTTGAGCCGCAGGTGAAATTTTACGAATGGTATAATTATAACCGTCTGCAACAAAAATATTCCCCAAAGAATCTACCGAAATATCCCAAGGATAATTAAAAGAAGCATTGTCCACCGATCCATCTTCATTACCAATCGTACCATTTCCAGCTACCGTACTAACCAAACCTTCGGGAGTAACGCGACGAATGGTATGATTCCACTCATCTGCCACCAAAATATTCCCATCCAAATCTAGTGATAAACCGTAAGGTCTTTTGAACCGAGAAGCCGTTCCCTGTCCGTCTGAATCTCCCATTTGATAAGGTTTTCCAGCAATAGTGGTGACTAGTCCCATTGCATCAATTTTTCGAATGATGTGTGTCAGATGATCCGCGACGTATAAGTTTCCCTGTGCATCTATTTCGATTCCCGTAGGATTTCCAAAAGTTGCCGAAGTTCCAAAACCATCCGAAGTTCCAAAATTACCAGAGCCAGCGACGGTTGTAACCATACCGTCTGGTGTAATTTTTCGAATCTTATTATTCCGCGTATCTGCGACGTACACATTCCCAGCAGCATCGACACACAAGCCCCAAGGCTCATGAAATAAAGCGGCAGTTCCTTGTCCATCAATGGCTCCACTCACGCCAGAACTTCCCGCAAAGGTAGTCACAGAACCATCCAGCGCAATCTTCCGAATAATGTGGCTCCAACGATCTGCTGTATAAGCAACGCCGTCGATTCCCACTGCAATACCATGAGGATTATTAAAGTTCGCTTCAAAGGCAGGTCCATCATTACTTCCGGGAATTTCTACCTGACCAGCTACCGTTGTGACTAGTTGTGCTTGCACGGTTTGACACAGGGTATAAAAAATAGATAGTAAAATAATTTTTTTCATGAAAATTCAATTGGAGGAAGTTACTTCCTGGTTAAAGTTATTCGAGGACAACTTTTAAGTACAGCCTGCAATAATT
Organism: Saprospiraceae bacterium; assembly: GCA_045110315.1. Lineage (GTDB taxonomy): Bacteria > Bacteroidota > Bacteroidia > Chitinophagales > Saprospiraceae > CALFBG01. The sequence continues at coordinate 27,601 of JBGCFY010000022.1, read as the reverse complement.
TGAAGTCACCCGAAGGCAACTCCAAATTCTGAATTAAGAATACATGACTTGTCGTAAAGCCAAAGGCAATTCAAAATCAAATACGGGCTCTTTTTCCATTTTCTTTCCTAGGATTAAATCGCCATATTTCTCTCCGATAATAGACCAACGATAACGACGATTCGCGATAGCTTTCATTTCCATAGCAATGTTATCTAGTTCCAACAAATTGAGGAACTTGATCATCTTTGTCAGTTGCTTAGCATTCTCAAAATAATGAGCTGCGTGTTCTGTTGTAATTCGATTATAAATAACATCGAAAGAAATGATGGGTAAGCCTAAATGCATTGCCTCTACCAGAGAAGGGTTTGTTCCTCCTGCGCTGTGACCATGAATATAAACTTTAGCATTCGATCGAAGTTCGTTCAGAATATTTTGGTCATAAATAGGATCTAGTAAGTGTAACTGCGGATGCATGCAATATTCTCCATAAAGCGATTTTCCATATTCGCTATTTTGCCAATTCCCAACGAGCACCAAGGGTAATCCATTTTGTTCAATAAAGGCATCCAGAATCATTTGGATGTTATTTTCGGGTTCAATACGACTCACTTTAAAAGCATACTCTTGAATCAAAAAAGGGAACTGATGAACCACCTGAGCTGAAAGTTTTTGGGCTTCGTGATGGTCTCCACCATATTCGATTAAATTGGCAGGAGCACCGTAGAGTTCAACGACGTATTTTTGAATTGCTGCATTATCCGCTACTACTTCGTCTGCTACCCACACCGCGACTCTTTCGCTGAGGCGTAAGAAACTTTTAGCATAACGATTCCATTTAGGGCGTCGCCATTCTAAACCATCAATATTGACGATTAACTTTTTTGAGGGGAAAAATAATTTAATAAAGGGGAGCACTAAACAACCGGAAACGCCAAGGATTAATAAAATATCACAGTATAAAACTGCGTGAATCATTGACCAAATATCGTAGAAAATACTTGCTACGCCGTTTGCCGAAAGTGGGATATATTTTATCTTGGCTCCCTTCCAAGTTTTCACTCTTTCTTTTGCGGAGTAATGATGTGTACTATTGTAAACAGTAACTTCAAATCGTTCGTCCAAATTCTCTACCAATTGGTGTGCTAAAGTTTCAAATCCTCCGTATCGAGCGGGTACGCCGACTGTGCCAATAATGGCTAGTTTTTTAGTATTTTGCATGGGTTATGTATTTTATACTTTATCCTATTCAAAAGCAAAACCAAAACGCAATGCACTGAAAATCAATTAATTAAACAAAATTAAAATAATTATCCCATCCCAAAATAGTAGAGAATCTCATTTTGAGAAAAGAAAAATTTTATTAGATTCATCTTTAGTGTTTCTCAAATTCCTTTACGCTACAACTTCTTATACAGAAGTGCTTAGATTAGTTTTTCAGCGAAGTTTTATGGCAGAAAAAGTTAAGTTACTTACTAGTCTAAGTTAGACTAACAAGTACCTTTAGAAAGCTTTAAATTGGTCGGACAGCGGTCGCTGTTTTTTGATAAAACAAGCATTCAATATACAGGCTCAATTTGAGGCATTCTCTTAAAATTTTATCAGAAAAATTCCAATAAAAAAGCCAGACAAAATGCCTGGCTTCGAAACCTAATTATCAAGTCATTAAAAAAAGCAAATACCAAACGGTAGTATACTAAACGCTAGGTAAAAGCAAAAGCTTCTCCTAACGTTTAGCATTCTATTTTATTTTACAATAATTTTTCCGCTGTATTCTTTTCCAGTTTCAGTCCTTACTTTGATGAGGTAACAACCCGCCGTTAAACTTGATTTTTCCAGGTCAAATATCTCCGTACTGAGTTGGTTTCGTTGTAGCACTTCCATGCCCAACAAATCGTAAACTTGAACCGATTTTATCAAGACGAATGCTCCTTGCTCATCCATAATTTGAATCTTAGCAAAGTCAACCATTGGATTCGGTGCAATCTGTAATTGTCCTGACGCCGCAGTTTCCTTCGGTAAGCCGATGGTATTAACAACCATATTCGTTTGAATCGGTGCCATGTTATCAAAATAGATAAATGCTTCATTACCGATACTGGCTCCTTCCGTCAAGTCATTTTTGGGATAAATTTTGAAGTTAACGTAACCGTGACTTTCTGGTTCGTTGGCTAAACTATCTGGCATGTTAATATTTTCAAATAACCAAACCAAACGATTTCCATCTTGGATCTCAAAACGATAATTATGACTCGCTGCGCCTAATTCTAAAGTTTCAATATCTAAATTATCTGGTAGTCGATCTTCAATGCGAACGGTACTCACCGACGCATTACCAACATTTTGGAAACGAATTTTATATTTCAAGACTTGATCGTTTGCAATCGGTCCTTCCGGAGTTACCAAAATATCATTGGGATCAATCGCTCCGACCGCCAATTGAGCATCCGTAATATCGTTATCCGAACTATTACAATCCTCTTCGGTGGCTTCAATCAGCACGCGTAAACTAATATTCTCTCCTACCACTACAGCGGTAGAAATTGAATCTTTAATATAAATTGTTCTTTCTGTTCCGATTGGCACATCGCCAAGTTCCCAAATACCACTCGTACCAATAATTGTATCCCAAACTAATGAACTCTCCAAAGGAATAATATCGTCACCGAAAAACACAGTAAGCTTAACGTTAGTTGCCGTTTGGGTTCCTGTATTTTTATAATTTACTGCAACCACATTTTCAAAACCTACCCGATGTGCAGTCATAGAAATTCCAGCTTGTAAATCTGGGAAGGCACAAGCAGGTCTACTCGCAAAATTGTTATTACAAAATTGACCACCGATTCCTGTTACCGTTACTGTTTTTTGTAAGGTACAACTTGGTGTCCAATTGGTTCCCGCTGCTACTTGCTCGATCGTGTAGGTTTCTGGCGCGGCCAAGAAGGAGTACGAACCATCCGCTTGAGTAATTGCATATTGATCTCCTGGCATAATTCTCAATTTCATATTAGGAATACCAATTTCGCTGCTATCTTGTACACAGTTTTCATTTTCATCGTAGTAAACAATCCCACAAATTTCGCTCGCATTTTGTTCTGTAATGGTGAGGCAATCATTAAGGTTACGATTTGTAAGTACTTGCCGATAGCCAGAATTCCACGCTACAATAATTGAATCAACGATGGTGGCATCTCCTAAGCCAAAAATAGTTTTTAGTTCATTTTGTCCTCCGATACCGCCGCCCGTCTGAGCAGAGATCTCACGCATTTGCCAAGTTGATTCTCCATAAATTGTCGCCTTGACGAATACTTTGGTACCGATGGCAGAACGATTTGAATTTGTTCCAACTAAAACAATGCAAGCTTTACTTTGGCATTTCCCTCTTGTATTTTGGTAGATAAAGTTTTTATTTTGCTCATGATTGGCTACAAATAAATCTATATCGCCATCATTGTCATAATCAGCCCAACCCGCACCAAAAGAATAACCTTTATCCTGCGTAATGGCATTCGTCACCAAGACGAAAGTACCATCGCCTTGATTGGCGTATAGGAAGTTATCCTTATCTTGGTCGTTTCCAACGTATAAGTCTAAGTCACCATCATTGTCATAATCTCCCCAAGCACTACCGTGAGAATGTCCACCACTCGTTACAACTACGCCCGTAGTAATTCGAGTAAAAGTACCGTCTCCATTATTCTCGTATAAAAAGTTGTCTTGCTCTCCTGCATTTGCTACGAACAGATCCAAGTCTAAATCATTATCGTAATCGCCCCAACTTGCCCCAACTGATTTTCCACCATCATTGACAATATCGCCAACGTTAATTTTCAAGAAACTTCCATTTCCTAAATTTTGGTACAAGCTATTATTTTCATCATTTGCATTTGCTACAAATAAATCCGTATAACCATCATTATTGTAATCGCCCCAAGCAGCACTTACAGAGAAGTTTGCTTCGAAGCTTGGTGCTGCGTCTCCTGCGTGTGTAAAAGTGCCATCACCATTATTATGATACAATTTATTAAATTTTGTAGAAAAATAATCGGTAACAAACATATCCAAATAGCCATCATTATCGTAGTCAATCCAACTAGCGCCGTGTGCGTATCCCTTATCCGTTACGATTGGATCATTGAGTACGCGTACAAAAGTACCATCGCCAAGATTTCGATATAAGAAGTTTTCTGATCCAATATTATTTGCGACAAAAATATCTAAGTCACCATCATTATCGTAATCGCCCCAAGTTGCTGCCAAGGAGCTCGCGAGGTCCGTTGCAATGGCACCAGTTGTGACTCGACTAAAGTCTCCCGTTCCTAAATTTCGGTAAAGATAGTTTGGTCCCGTAGGATCATAATTCGTTACAAAAAGGTCAACGTTTCCATCTCCGTCGTAATCGCCCCAAGCAGTTGCCCAAGCATCACTTATATCGTCCAAACCAACATTATCAGGTGCTTCAAAACTTGCGTTCGGATCATAAGCTAGTGCTAACGTAGGCAAATTATCTCCACAAGCTCTTTTTCCTCCAATTCTAAAATTGATAATTTCTCCGGGCTGATAAGCATTATCTAGGATAAGATTAAACTTGAGTTTGACAATATTAGCGGTTACATCCGTTACCCCAACCAAACCTTGCGTCCCGAGCAAACTATCCATATTTGCGCCGGTAATTTGGTAATGATCTCCTTGTAAAACTGGATCAATCAAAGTCGTATAAGTGCCCGCCGCTGGATAAAGCGCCGCCGTGCTGCCTGATTCTAAAGAAACCGATTGACTCGCCGGAGGAATTACTTCTACAAATAAATCTTTTACAGCTCCCAATTTAGAACTTAGCATTTGCAATTCGATCTGAATGCTATTATCGCAATCATCTAGCGGATTCGTATAGCTATCAAACCTTACTTGCAATTCGGTTGGTTGAGGCGCGATATATAATTCCATCTCCTCATAAGCACAAGGAAAAGCATTGAAATCTGTGGGATAAGCATCACAATTGTAGCCGGTATAAACCGTTAACGATGATAGATCACAATTGTCATAGCTTGCAGTAATGGTAAAATTGCGCGTAGCATTTTCTCCGAAACTAGCGAGCTGGTAAAAACCATCTACGGGAGTGATCGCAATATTATTATCTGTATCCATTAATTCTTCTACTACAATACTTCCACTTGCATCCATAAAATAAACCCAAGCATTATCGGCAGCAGCATTCTTACTTTTGATAGAAATATCCCAATTTACGGTAGGATTTAAACCTTCTTGAGTAGGAAGTGAAGTGGAGACCTCTAATTTTGATCGGTAATATTTTAAATAATCGGCACTAGAAGTATATTCCGTGGTTGTGGTTCCTCCTAACACTGCATTTTCTTGAAAACTAAAGTACCAAGGCATGGGTGCATTTAAACTTTCGTTGACCGTACAATTTGGTGCTACTTCGATGTATACTTTTCCATTAAAACCATCATCCGATGGATTAAGATTACCACCATTGGCAACAGAATATGCGGTTAAGTCAAATGTATTCGTCGTGCCAACGATACTACTGGGGGTAATAGAATTACTTTCTTTCACCTTGTTATTAACATACTTTGTCCGCCACTGATCAATAGAACCACTTACAAAACTGTAACCGTCTGGAATCTCGACACGCATTGTTTTTATAGAAGCCCAATTCCGATATTCGTAAGGGAACATATCCCCTCCCGCGTAGTTCGTACAGCATTGACCAATACTCATTTTGTAGGTCTGACTAAGCGTTTTTGTACAAGTTTTGACATTATATTGTTCTGCTCGGGTAACGCGGTAATAATATCCAACCAAAGTAAAATTCCCATTCCAATCATTACATTGAAAGGCAGTTCCATTCGGTGTGTCGCTTACATAGAAATCATTTTGGATCGTTACTTGTTCAGCGTTTCCGCCAATATTCCCCGTGACTTTATAAGTGGCAATTAATTCTACACCGTCTCCGTCTTCTAGGACAAAACCGCTAAATACGGTACATCCACTAGCGACTAGCGTACTAGGACTAAAATCAAAATTCACCGTTCTGATTCCGCCCGACACACTCGTTGTAAATGGCACATTGTTGCAGGATAAAACTTGTCCTGAACTTTGATCAGTGATCTTAACCTGTGCAGATAAAATACCGAGATCATTTCCATAAGGAAGTTCGGATTTTGCGTAAGCGTAAGACCAACTCGGAAAGTTTGTTGACGTCTTAATCGTTCCCACGAAAGTGGTATTAAAAGTATCACTAGCCATTACTCGCTTCGACTTCACTTTTGAAAAATCAAGTTGATCCGTTGCATCTGGTAATCCATCTAAATCATTATCTGATTGACCAAAGCTTGTACGTTCAATTGAAAAACTACTAAACCCTAAACCTTCGCTACAATTACCGGGACAATGAATTTGAGTTTGTGGGGTTTCTAAACAAGTCATTGGAATATGATAAGCATCCGTACAAGTGGCGTCCATGACGTAGAATAATTGCATACCAAGCATTACTGTTCCACCGCCGTTACTACAATCTGCCGTCAAGTCTAAATCAAAATGAGAATGCGTCAAAGAAAAACCACTTGGAATGGGCAAGCTATACTTCGCTTTAATTTCTCTCGTTGTACTATTGTAGTTTACTTGATCTGCGGTCCAAGTATTCGTACCATTTTCGTAGCGTAAATCTGCTGCGTTACCACTCCAGCTTAGCCCAAGTGGTACATTGAAAACAGCTTCGAAATACGCTCCATTTCCTTCCGGTAAATTAAACGTCGCGGTATTGATATTCATCACGTAAGTTCCTAATTGACCATCAATAATATCGGAAGGAGATTCATGGAAGGTTCCCATGTTTTTCTCCTGATTAGATTGCCCGTTCCCACTTTTACTATACTGGTTTTTATCACACATATCCGTGTAACTGCTTTCATATTTCCAGCCTACGAAGTGAACATTTCCACAATAAGCAGTAGTACAAGTATAATTATCCCAACGTAAGTATACCGTTTCGCCGGGCTGAATCGTGGGTAAGTCAACAGTGAATCCATCGATTGGATTTGTGCCCAAACAGTCGTATGCGGTAGCATTTTGAGTAGCCGTAGGTGTTAAACTTGTGGTTACTCCGTTGAGTTCGTAACTAATACTTGCTGGATCTACTCGGGTATACTCATCTTGCTGATTGGGTAAGATTTCCATTTCGAGGAGATTGGCAGGCCCGGAGCCATTATTGGTGATGGTCAATTGTTGAGCATCTGCTGATTCGTCGAAGCAATCTGCGAGGCTAGGTTGAGCCGTGATGGATAAATTAGGTGCAAATAATTTAATGGTCGTATAAGGATATTTGATATTACTGCCGGTAGTTTGTCCATCGCATCCCCAATAGGCAATCAACTGATCTTGAGTACTATTACAAGCTGTCGCGGTCAGGGTTTGGGTGACGACGAGTGCTTCGTTTTGATCTAGCATTCCATCTCCGTTTCCTACACCGACAAAATCTGCCGCAGAGAACGTGACTTCTCCCGTGTTCGTATTCAAATTACCAAGATCAACAGCAGTAAAACCAAGGTTTTCATCAAGTATATCTTTCAATACAAAACTAGACAAAGCGCCATAACCGCCATTGACGATCGTGATGGTTCTTGTAAATTCTTGACCGACAAAAACAGTATTTGTCATGGAACTCACCTGCGTAATGGAAAGTGCTGGATACAAAATATTGTATGCGTCCATCGTTTCCGACTGAGAATCACCGTTGTAATTAATCGTAATTTGATTGGCAAAAATAGTTCCGGCGAGTCGTGCCGTGTACGCCTCAAATCCTGCATCAGCTTGTAGGGTAAAATTTACCGTGGCTGCTGGTGCAAGATCATTTATGGAAAAAGTAAGTGCCGCATTATTAGAAACATCTGCTTCTTGTACGTTGAAGTTAGACGTTTCGGACAAACTTGAACTGATATAGTTCATCCCAACAGGTAAGCTGATTACGGCTTCTACGTCGGAGAGTGTTTCCGTAGAAATATTTGAAAACTCAATTGTAAAAGTTTCACTGCCTTCGCAGACCGTAACGGAAGCGGGAACGAGATTGTTAAAACTTAGATCTTGTGCTTCAGCTTTAAAACTGCTAAACACGATTAATATAATTCCAAAAATCAAATACCATAAATCTGGGATTTCGGGTTTTTCTACTTGATTCAGGTAATTGCTTTCAGGTTGGTAAACTGTATTCATGGTAAATGCGCCTTTAAAAAGTTATGTAAACTTGTTCAATTAAGCTTAGCAGTAACAAATTCGTACCTAAACGCAATACACTGATTAACAACAAATTATCAAAAACGAAAAAAAATAATTAATTCTCAAAATGAGAAAGTTATGCATTTTGAGAAATCAAAAAATGAGGAAAAGCAAGTATTTTAAAGCTTAATTGGAAGAAGGAAAAAGGCTAATAACTAACCCAAAGATAAGCAGTAAACAAGCCAGCGCAATAAAAAAGAAACCATTTCAGCGGCGTGTAACGTTCAATGGCAATATCAAACTTTTGCCATAGGTAGATTGCAATCGTTATTTTTTCAAATAAAAAAGCAAATACGGTTGCCATGGCAATGCCCACCATTCCAAAAGATTGTACGAGATAAATGCTGAGCAAAATATTCAACAAAATCTCTAGGACCGAAATGAATAAAATTGCCTTCGTTTCTTTTAAGGCAACCAAAACGGTTTGTGGGAATAAAAGGCGGCTACTCATGATTAGTACGTACACATTGAAGACGGCAGCACTCGCCGTAAAATCCTCATTGAAAACTAGGGGAAATAATTTTTCGCTCACCAAAATGAGAACAATACTAATCGGAAAGAGCAAATGGTATAAACGTAAAGCTTTCTCGCGCAACGCTGGAAGTCCTGCCGAAAAGTCTTTTGCTAAAATTGGAATCATTGCCGCTCCTAAGCCACTCGTTAAGGCAGTCGTTAAAGGCAATTCTCTGGCACCATACCTAAAAATAGCAAAACTCGCTTCGCTTTGATAGTACCAACCCACTAACCAATTGTCAAAAACTTGGGCAAAACCAGAAACCAACGCATACAAAACCAAAGGCAAAGCAATTAGTAAATAAGCGTTTAGTTGTGGCCAATCTAACTTAAAAGTAGCCATTTGGGCTAGTAAATACCAAGTCCAGAGATGTTTGAGTAAAGCAACAACGATTAAGGCGTAAAAACTACCTTCTAATCCAGCACCTAAAAAAGCGGGAAGTAATACCGCGAGTAATTGTGCACCAAATGCTATCGCTCCCCAACCCACTAAAGACCTTGAGCGATCATTCAACAGATAGAAATACTCTACGACGTAGGTGGGCAGGTTTAAAAGCAAATAAAGTAAAAAAGGATAGTAAAAGGGTAAGGTTGATTTCCCCGTAAAAAAGGGAACGATAAAATCTTTGCCAAAAAATAAGCCTGTACAAAGTAGTATCGTCAAACTTAGAAACAACAAATAACTATTGAAGAGAAAACGACGTTTTGCGGTGGGATCGTACGCTGGAAAAACGGGTAACATTCCGTGTAACAAGCCATTGAGCCAAAAGAAGCTAAGGGCACTCCCGATATAGATCAGGTATTCATAGATACCGATATCGACTTGACTGAGCATCGTCTTCGTCAATAAGATATTGATTAAGATGACCGATACTTGCCGAAAGATTTGAAAAAGCTGCAATGCCTTGACACTTGTTAGGTGGAAACGGGAAAAGAGCTTTTGCAACAAAAGAATGATTTAGGGAGGAAGCTGTTTTAAAATAAAGGTAGCACTCCGTACTTATTTTAAAACAGCTTCTATGAATTAATCCAAGATTTCATTTTTCTCTATAAACTCAACGCCAAAATCTATGAGTTCTTGCAATACGGGTTCGTAAACTTCCTTCATCACGGGAATATTGACTCCTTTAGATTTAATTTTGCCGAGCATCACCAATTTCACGAAAATACCTAAGGGCACACCAACTAATTTTGACATGGCAGTATCTTTAGCATTTTCTCCTTTGAGCACCATTGTGGAGGTAAGTAGGTGCTTTTTGCCTTCCAACTTGTATTCAAATTCGTGCTGCATGATAATCATATCCTTATCCTCTTCCTCCAGTTTCCATTTTTCCAAAAGTAAAGCTTCGAGCATCAAGGCCGGCGTCGCATTGCTCAAGTTGATGCGTTTGGTACTAAATAAACCGAGCCATTCTAGTTTCTCCATTACCGGAGAATCAATCTCCTCTCCTAGGAATTTTGCCGTTCTTTCTTTAAGCGTGCCCGTCGTATAGGAATCACCGAGGTAAGCTTCGATCAAACTGTAGTAACTAAGGTCATCGGATTCTAACAGTGGGAAAGAACCATCGGTTAGACCAATTTTCACCAGTGCATTCCAAGCATCACAATAGCCTAAATAGCGAATCGTGCCACGTAATATATTGGGAATATCTTTTAAACCATAAATTTCTCGATACAATAAAGAATCTCGATTGGCGTAGACTTCGTAATCGCCCATCCCCTGGATTGGCACTACCCAGTATTGTTCAAATAATCGCCGGTACGGCAAATATTTAAACTTACCATTCTCGAGGTATTGTGCCGTTCCTTGTCCAGCGAGCACTACATTCCGTGGATTCCAAGTAAATTTATAATGCCAAGGATTATTATCACTTTCGGGAGCGATTAAGCCACCAGTATAAGATCGAAAGGCCGTTAATTTTCCACCTTTCTCTTTAATTTCGTCAATTTTTTGCATCGCGGACATATGATCGATTCCTGGATCTAGTCCCATTTCGCCCATAAAGATCAATTCTCGATCCTGTGCTTCATCCCCTAAACTATACAACTCTTTAGAAACGTAGGAAGCTGTAATTAAATGTTTTTTAAGGCGAATACAATCTTGCGCCACTTCTAAGTGTAAATGTGCAGGTAAAAGAGAAACTACAATATCGGCTCGTTCGATTAATTCTCGGCGATCATTAACTTTCATTACATCCAACCAAGTCCCTCTTCCATTGGGATGATTATTTACTTTTGCTTCCGCTAAAGCCGGATCAAAGTCCGCTACGGTAACAAACCAACTATATTTTTTAGCTTGATCAAGTACATAATTAATTAGTGCTGAGGAAGATCTTCCTGCTCCAATGACTAAGATATTGTTCATAGTAAGAATTTCAATTAATTTTTTTGATTTGTTTGAAAATCCATTGGCAATCGATCAAGTGATCCGTTGCTACAATTTGTATTTTCAAAATATTGCTGTATTTTTATTAGGCTTTTTTGGGGCGTTTATTGCTTGACTCTTATTTGATGAATCCTGCGTCAAGTTCTTTGTCCCTCTTAATTGAGGCTACAAATTTATACGATTTTTCTAGAATTCTGCATTTTTATCGTAAGAAGTTACCCTAGAACTTGTCTTAAAATAGCACTTCCTAAAAAAGTCTTACGTTTACACTTTTCCGCTGCTAAAATTTACGATTTAGAACATGGTCTAGATATTGTATCTATGAAGCTGTTCAAAAACGGTGTTATGAATCAAACCTGCCTGCCAGTCAGGGATAAATCAGGGATAAAGACTTGATTATCAGAACGAATTTCTTTTGTCTCTGGCGATCAATGTTTTGTCTGCAAGATTTACAGCTAGCAGTTGTTTTAGCATAACTGCTAGATAAAAAGTAATTTGTAGTATCTTGAAGATTCCATTAATTGTTTACATTGAGCAACTTTATATTCGGCAAAAGCCATAAAAAGCTTAAATTTCGCTCCATTGTAATTTTTGCCCTGCGTAGCTAGTAAAGAACGAAGTTGTTTTAGAGCTTGTTTAATAATTCTAAAACCAGTTGAGAAGCAGCGGTTTTTGTTCAAACTGAAGCTCTTTTTGGAGTTTTCAAACAACTTCTTGAAATAAATCTTATAGCTTAAAGATACGTTGGTATCATAAATTTAGTTTCAAACAAAGATGACCTAAAAACTGAAAAAATGAAGGAGATCAGCCTGACCACCACGCTCAAAGTATACCAAGAAACCAAAGATTTAAGCGAGGAAGCACAAGCTTTGCTACAACTAGCAAAAACTGCTTTAGCTGATGCATACGCTCCTTACTCCAAGTTTCAAGTAGGAGCAGGTTTGTTATTGGCAAACGGGAAAATGATTGGTGGAAGCAATCAAGAAAATGCTTCTTATCCACTTTGCTTGTGTGCGGAACGAGTAGCTATTGCCGCCGCCGCTTCACAATATCCTAAAGTCGCCGTAACGGCCATCGCGGTAACAGCCAAAAATCCTAGGCAAACGATCACGGCTCCCGTTTCTCCTTGTGGCGCGTGCCGACAAGTCATTTGTGAGACGGAGCAAAAGTACCAGCAGGATATTCAAATTATTATGCAAGGGGAAGAAGGAGAGATTTACGTATTAGATCGAGCAAAAGATTTGTTGCCACTCTCTTTTGACGCTTCTGTATTGTAATTGAGAGCTTTAGGCGAAACTACTTTATACCTTACTCCGGTGTAGTTGACGAATTCCTGCTTTGCGATCTGAGAAAAAGCATTTTAAACTAAAAGTAGAAGAAGTAAAGGCGATATTTTCCCAAGGAATGTCTTCTTCTTTAAATAAGGCGACCTCAAGGCTTTCAACGCCCGCTTCAAAATCCGGCGTCGTCATCTCAGCTAAGAAATGTAAATAAACTTGATTGACGTGAGGAATACTATATAAAGTATGTAAACCAATTATTTCTACCTTCGCAAAGGCTTCCTCCCATACTTCTCGCATTGCGCCCTCCTCTACCGTTTCTCCATTTTCCATGTATCCACCTGGAATATTCCAATACCCGTGACGAGGTTCGATGGCTCTCTTACAGAGTAGCACTTTATCTTCCCAAATGGGCAAGCATCCTGTAACGATTTTAGGATTTTGATAATGAATCAAAGTACATTGTGGGCATACGTGACGAGGAAGATGATCCTCTGGTACCGCTTGAAAGTTTACTTTTGTGCCACAATTGCTACAGTAATTCATGCTTGTTTTTTTATAATTTTTTTGAGGTCTTCGGGCGTATCGATGCCCATAGATTCTAGTTCGGTAATTCCCACACCGATTCGGTATCCATTTTCTAGCCACCGGAGTTGTTCTAAAGATTCTGCTTGTTCTAAGCGACTCGGCGCGAGCGCTGCTAAAGTCAGCAACTGCGTTCGACGAAAGGCATAAATACCGATATGTTTATAATAATCTTGCTGCGCCAGCCAAGCTTCCTGCGCTGCATTTCTCACAAAAGGAATGGGATGTCGGCTGAAGTAAATGGCTTGCTGTGCTTGTGTCCAAAGCAATTTTACGATATTGGGACTAAAGAGTTCCGCTTCCTCCTTAATTTTCTTTGCTAAAGTGGCAACGTCGAAGTCTTGCCGATCGTGTAGCAATTGAATTAGTTGATCAATTTGGGAAGGGTCGATAAAAGGTTCATCGCCTTGAATATTAACTACGAGGTCAAATTCTGCAAAGTTTTCCGCGATTTCAGCACAACGATCTGTGCCACTCAAATGATCAGCCCTTGTCATTTGTACGGTGCCACCGAAAGCGACTACGTGGGCAAAAATTCTTTGATCGTCCGTGGCAACGATTACTTTATCCATCAACTTTGCCTTTTCGACTTGCTCAAAAACCCTTTGAATCATAGATTTTCCTAAAATATCTACCAAAGGTTTACCAGGAAAGCGAGTTGAAGCGTATCGAGCAGGAATAATACCGAGAGTTTTCATATTTTTGTGCTAACAAACAACACCAATTGCGTATGAACATTGATGAGAAACAATTACTAAATTTACTTTCCACGGTTAGGCGCTACGTTACCAAGGGTTTTTCGATGTGCAAAAGCCTTAGTGGCGCTAGCTTCGTATCGATGATGATTTTAGCTTCAACCACAGTCAGCATCGCCAACAACACTGGAGATAGTACGAATTTTCTTACTGCTAAAGATACCATATTTATCAACTTTGAAGCGTTTAAAGAAAAAATATTTGTCCATACCATTGAAAAGAAACAAACCTTATATTCCTTGGCTACATTCTACGGTTTATCCATGAATGATCTTTATTATTATAATACTTCCCTCAAGGATGCGGTCGTTTCTATTGGTACGCCGGTAAAAGTTCCTATTCCCAATCGGGTGATTAAGCGCTACAAGTGGTCTGGTTTTGACCCAATGCAATACATTCCCATTTGCTATCGAGTAAAAAGTGGTGATAATCTTTATCGAATTGCAAAATATCATTTTAAAATGTCCTTGGATACCGTGATGACGCGAAACCAATTGATGAATACTACGCTAAAGGTCGGACAGGTTTTGCATTTGGGTTGGATGAATATTAAGGGCATTCCAAAGAAATACCAGCAAGCAAAAGGAAGTGCAAAAGAGAAACATAATTATTACTTACAACAAAAGTTTTTGCGCACCGGAAATGGTAAAAAATTACGAGAACAACAAGGCATTGCGTACTGGCAACGAGAAGGTCAACAACGCAGTGGTTTATTTGCACTCCACCGAAAAGCAAAAATCAATTCGATCATTGCTGTAACCAATCCAATGAATAATCGTACAGTCTATGCAAAGGTCATTGGAAGATTGCCGAGTAATGTCTATGATGAAAATATTAACGTCGTGGTTTCGAAGACGGTTGCTCAGCAATTAGGAGCGAAAGATCCACGATTTTTTGTAAAAACTAGCTTTTTTAGATAGAAGTCATTTTCTTACGCTTTAGGAACAGCAATTTTCTTTCCTTTAACGTTAAGCATAGCATACTCTTTAATACCAAAAACACCAATAAAAGTTACTAATCGCCTCAATACTTCAAAAAACCATTATTTCAAATAAAAACGATTCATGTACTACCAAAATATTTTAGAAACAATTGGCAATACGCCGATGGTAAAATTGAACAAAGTCATTGAAGATATTCCGGCTTTGGTTTTGATGAAAGTAGAAACCTTCAATCCTGGTCACTCTATCAAAGATCGAATGGCACTCAAGATGTTGGAGGATGCGGAAAAACGGGGTGATATCAAACCCGGCGGAACGATCATTGAATGTACTTCAGGAAACACAGGAATGGGCTTAGCTTTGGCGGCTTGCGTAAAGGGATACAAATCTATCTTTACGACCAGCGACAAACAGTCCAAAGAAAAATTTGATATTCTAAAAGCCATGGGGGCGGAAGTTATCGTTTGTCCTACCAACGTTACGCCAGAAGATCCTCGCTCCTATTATTCCGTCGCGGAACGACTCAGTAAGGAGATTCCAAATTCTTATTGGTGTAATCAATACGATAATTTATCTAACCGACTAGCCCATTACGAAAGTACGGGACCAGAGATCTGGGAACAAACGGAAGGTAAAATCACACACATGATCGTAGGTGTCGGAACGGGAGGAACTGTTTCTGGAACGGGAAAATATTTGAAAGAACAAAACCCGGACGTTAAAGTTTGGGGAGTTGATACTTACGGTTCCGTTTTCAAAAAATTCCACGAGACAGGCGAATTTGATGAAAAAGAGATTTACCCTTACATCACGGAAGGTATCGGAGAGGATATTCTGCCCAAAAACGTAGATTTTGGGATTATTGACCACTTCGAAAAAGTTTCAGATAAAGATGGTGCAATTATGGCACGTCGCCTAGCACGAGAAGAAGGTATTTTCTTGGGTTATTCTGCCGGATCAGCCGTAGCCGGTCTTCTACAGTTAAAAGATCAATTGACGAAAGATGATGTTGTCGTCGTGATTATTCATGATCATGGTAGTCGTTACGTTGGAAAAATCTACAACGATGAATGGATGCGCGAACGCGGTTTTATTGATGCGGAATTAAAGGTGTCGGATTTGATTAACATGAAATCAGATAAGACTTTCTTCTCCATTGCTAAAGATGCTACAATCAAGGAAACACTCAATTTGATGCGGGAAAATGATATTTCTCAGTTGCCCGTAATGAATGGTACAGACATCGTCGGTTCCATTACGGAAAGCAGTGTCTTGGCTTGTTTGTTGGACAGTCCGATGCAAAACGCAGAAAAAACAGTTGAATCCATTATGGGCGAAAGTTTTCCAATCGTCAACGAAGATTTGGGCTTCAGCCAATTACGGAACCACATGAGTGAAAAAATCCCAGCCATTATTGCGCTAGATCGACTCGGTGCTTTTCACGTTTTGACCAAATACGATATCATTCAAGCGGTATAAATTATACAAACTTTGAATTAAAAAATATGGATAGAAAATCCGGATAGCGCTGAGGCTTTATTCGGATTTTTTTTATAAAGGCGTTTAACAACTAAGCCAATTTATACAACATCGGATTAAAAGCTTTCGAAACCAACATTACCTTGTCCCCTACTTTCAAGTCTTCGACTTCGTTGGCTTGAGCAATCACTTTCACGACGTTGGTGTGCACTAACGCCGTAACGACATAGACAATTTCTTCTTTTTCTATTTTTAAAACTTCTCCTGTAAATTTAAACTTCCCACTGACTTTTTGCTGAATAAAGATTTCGTCGGGCGTACCTTGCGCAATAATTTGTCCATTTTTCAATTGATAAACGCGATCGGATAATTTAAAAATTTCGCCGAGGTCGTGACTAATTAACATCGTGGTAAGTTCATAATGTTGGTGAAGTTGCAAGAGATAATCTTGTAGTTTCAAACGAATACTACTATCTAAGGCCGAAAGCGGTTCGTCGAGTAAAAGGATTTTGGGTTGTTGGACTAATGCTCGGGCGAGTGCTACACGTTGCTTTTGTCCACCAGACAAAGTGAGTGGTTTTCGGTCTTGGAGTTGTCCTAATTCCATAAACTCAATTAGCTCTGCAATGATTTTAGCATTTTGGTTTTTGGGAACGGCAAATTGCAAATTTTCCCGAATCGTCATATTGGGAAACAAAGCATAGTCTTGAAAAACGTAGCCTATTTTTCGCTCCTGCGGACTAAGGTTAACCTTACGCTTTGCATCGAACCAAGTTTGTCCGGCTACTTCAATATAGCCATCATCTGGTTGGAGTAAACCTGCTAACATCCGGAAGGTGGAAGTTTTTCCAGCACCTGACTTTCCGTGAAGTGTCACCAATTGTCCTGCTTCGATGGACAACTCCAACCGAAGTTGCATTTCCCCCGTCGCCGCTGCTAATTTTTTACTAAGGTTCAACGTGATCATTTCCAAAACTTTTTTAAATAACCACCATTAATCAAATAAACAAATAATAAAATACAAAAGCTAATACTAAATAAAACGAAAGAGTAGCGATTTGCCGCCGCGTAATTCAAGGCTTCCACTTCGTCGTAAATCGCAATGGAAGCTACTTTAGTCTTCCCCGGAATATTTCCACCAATCATCAAAACTACGCCAAATTCTCCCACGGTATGTGCAAATGCTAATACAATTCCGGTAAGTAAGGAAGTTTTAATATTAGGAAGTTGTACTTTAAATAAGGTAGTTGTTTTAGATTTCCCTAGGACGTAAGCCGCTTCCACCAACGAACGCGGCAAACTGGCCAAACCAGCTTGAATGGGATGCACCATAAATGGCAAACTATAAATTACCGAAGCTAAGACTAAACCTACAAAAGAGAAAACCAACTTTAAGCCAAATGTTGTTTGCAACCAATTTCCAAAAGCATTGGCGGGACTAAAAGCAATTAAAAAGTAAAAGCCCAAAACAGTTGGCGGCAACACGAGCGGCATACTTACTAAAGTCTCAACAACTGGTTTCCAACGAGATTCGGTATGCACCAACCAATAGGCTAATGGAATAGATACAACGAGTAAAATCAGCGTGGTTACCAGCGCTAATTCGAACGTTAAAACTAAAGGTGCCCAATCAATCATTCCGCCAGCATCATTTCGTTTAATTTAATCATTGCCACTACGGGCAAATTTTCTACGAGTCTTAAATGAGCTACCGCGTTGGTACTAATGATCGAAACTACGACTCCTACTTCCGTCGCAATCTTTATTTTACTAATCAATTGCCCGCGTTCAATGGCCTGCACGGTTCCTTCGATCCGATTTTGTAAACTAATCGCGTGCGGAGCATTAGTTCCCACGACAACTTCCGTTTCTTTAAAAAGCATTTTAATTTTACGATCTATACTGAGGTAAGCCGCCGTAGCGGTCGTTTCTACAACGATAGCCTTGAGTATTAGCGTAGCACTAAAGCGCACCGTCACTAAAGATAACTGCCCGCACTCCTCAATGTTGCTAATATGTCCACTCAAGCTATTCATCTACCAAATATCCAAAATCTTTCAGTATTTTTTTGGCTTTCGCCGAGAAAAGAAATTTGTAAAACGAGATCGCGGCGGGATGAGTACCTTCTTTAGCTTGTAAGACTACCGCTGCTTGTGCAATTGGCTGGTAAAGGTTCGTATCTAATTCGATCCATTGTCCTACTCCTTGCATTCGTTCCGCACGAACCACTGACAGCGCCGTGAATCCTAGTTCGACCGATTTTGAGTTGATAAAGCGATTGGTTTGTGCGATACTTTCTCCGTAGACTAATTTTTCTTTTACACTATCTTGTAGGTTATACCGCTGTAAAACGCTTAAAGCTGCCGCGCCGTAAGGAGCGGTTTTCGGATTGGCTAAGGCAATATGTTGTACCGAAGGGGATTGCAATAGTTCGATCGACGGCTGGAGTTCGGGTAGCATGGACCAAAGCACTAATTTACCGTGTGCATAAACCTTCGCCGCTCCTTCCGTCAGACCACTTTGATAAAGTGCTTCTGGATATTTTACATCGGCGGAGACAAAGACGTCATAAGGAGCTCCCGCTTTGATTTGAGCGGTGAGTTTACCAGAAGAACTGACCACTAAAGCACAAGTTACTTGACTTTCTTCACTAAAAGCTTCCGTTAATGCTTCCATAGCGAATTGCATATTGGCAGCAGTCGCAATCGTCAATGATTTGGAACGCTGATTGTCGCAAGCGAATAAAAAGATCATTATGATCCCCAGTAAAAAAAATAGGTTGTTTTTATTCATTCCAAGGTAAATCAAGGGCATAAAATATCAAATTTGTAAGATAGGAAAAATAGTAGTAGGTCTATCTTCCTTTTTGATAAGTGAAGGGCTTAACGGAAAAGTTATTTTGCAAAAATATCGCCATCCCGAGAAGTTATGTTAAAATTAGCTTGAGCATCAAACCGGTCTGCCGGTCAGCAGAGCAGAAGGTTTAATTATCAAGACAAAGCGCTCTGACCTCTCAAATACAAGCGGCAAATGCTATTTGTAATTTATGCAGCAATAACGGTGGTGATGATAAATAAAAGAAATATTTGGCCATCTGACGAACGATACTTTGGCTACAAGATTTAAGGTAGTTTTTCTTACAAAAGAAATTCGTAGCCACCTTTATGCATTGCTCAAAATCTAACACGATTTAACGGTAAAAAAAATTTGTCTTAGTACTTAGGTGAAATCTTTTTATGGAATTTTGGAATAAATGGGATCTTATTAAAGTAGGGACTAAGTTTCTTATTCGTAAGAAGAATATAACCTACTGCGCAAGCTGTACAATTCCGGAAAATGACAGTGTTGTAATTGGTGGTTTATCTTAAATGACAAAAGGTAAGCCTGGCAGGGGTAAATCAACCATGCCCGACTTGAATTTGTCGGGGCGGCGGCGGCAGCGGGTTGGGTTTTTCCTCAGTTTGGTTTTCTTTTTTCTGGTTGCAGCAAACAGCTGGATATAGCCATTCTTAAAAATAGAGCTTAATCGCTCTACCCGCTTGTCGGCAAGACTAAAGCATTGCATCCGGTGTTTCTTGCTACGATAAACGGAGTAACCGTTCAATAGCTTCTAATTTTGAAGGAAACTAAAGATTGATTTTTGCACGAATTGCTTTTCGGATATCATCAATTTCGATTAAAAAGGCATCGTGCCCAAAGAGTGATTTTATTTCCGCGTACTCTGCGTTGGGAATATGTTTGGCGATAAACTGTTGTTCCAATTTAGGAATGAGTAAATCAGAATTAAAACCGATAACCAATGTATTCGCGGTAATGACAGAAAGGGCATTTTCAATACTCCCCCTTCCTCTTCCCATATTGTGAGTATCCAAGGCTAGCAGTAATTGATAATAGCATTGTGCATTAAACCGCTTGATAAATTTATCTCCTTGGTAATTGATGTAAGAAGAAGCCCGAAAATCAGTAACTTTAGTGGAGTCTATTTCGTTTTGTCTAATTTTAAAAGACAAATAAGTACGATAAAAAGGAAGAGCGACACTTCTACACGCTTTCAAACTTGCCTGCCCTGCGTTCAATTCTTTTAACGCTAAGGTAGGATCAGAACGTAAGGTGATCCGTTGAGATTCGTGGATGGCAATACACCAAGGCGTTTCCATCGCAGAGCAGCAGAGTAATACTAAATTTTCTATCCGTTCCTCCCAAGTATAAGCAATTTCTTGGCAAATATTCCCTCCACAAGAACCCCCGATAAGCAATTTGACACTCGTTACCTCAAAGTATTCCAGCAATTTGAGGTGCAAGTTTGCAGTATCTCGAAGCGTAAAAAAAGGAAAATCGAGCCCGTAAATTTCTTGGGTTGCCGGATCTGTATGCTTTGGAGAAGTTGTTCCGTAAGGAGAACCTAAATTGTTAGCACAAATGATAAAATACTTATCCCAATCAAAAATATCATTTTTACCAAAGAGACCATGCCACCAATCTTCCACATCTGAATTGGCCGTTAAGGCATGACAAACGAAGATCACGTTATCCTTTTTTTCGTTGAGGGTTCCATAAGTATGGTAAGCGATTGTTGGATTTTCAATTGTTCCTCCAAGTTCTAATGGAAAAGTTTCTTCTAATTCGTAAAATGAATAATGGTAGGTCGCTCTAGTCACAAGAATATGATTTTAAGGCATTAATAATTTTGAAGATTTCTTTTCAGTGTGTACTGCGTTAAAAAAAATCCTTCAAAATAGCAGTTTACGAAGCCCACGGCACTAAAATACCTTATTAAATTAACTAAGGATATATTAAAAATGGTCGGACTACAAATAGCAAGAGCCCCGATTGCTCGGAGCTCTTGCTGCTATATCTGTGATGGAGAATTAATCTCCTTCGGTGTATGCTGTCTAATATCTTCGACCGCCACCGCCGCCGCCGTATCCGCCGCCGCCGCCGTATCCGCCACCGCGATTATCTCTCTTTTCGCGTGGTTCAGCTTTCTTAACTACGATAGTACGTCCATCAAATTCTTGGTCATTAAGACCGTTGATAGCATCGTTTGCCTCATCATCGTTAGGCATTTCGACGAATCCAAAACCTTTGGATCTGCCAGTGAATTTGTCCATAATAATCTTTACTGAATCAACCTCTCCGTATCCTTCGAAAGCTTGACGTAAAGTAGATTCTTCTGTACCGAAGTCCAATTTTGCAACAAAAATATTCATAAAATAAAAAATTAAAAATCCTGTTTAACAGGAATGTAAATAAAAAGTTCCCTACCAAAGTAGGAAATAATGAAATGATAAACTAAGGAAAGGTAAAAAGACCAAAATAGGTGGGAATTATCCTGAACACTTAATTAATTCAACACAAAGATACAATAAATTTGGATCATTTGTACTTTTAAGACGATTAAGCTTCATTAAGTCACATCATTCCTTGATTTTTTTTCTTAAAATTCAACTTTCTAATAAAAAAAAACATTGAAATCTAGATCTAAAAACCTGAAAATCAGCACCTTAAAATAATTCACTTTTTAATCATAAAATTGCGCTTCAAATTCAATTTTTATAGTCATTTTTTTTCGCAAAAGCGTAAAACAACTATTTCAGCCGCTTCCCAGTTAAATCAATTTTAAAAGTTTCCTTGCTTATTCTGACCGTAAAATACCTTCCTGTGCCATTATATCCGACAAAGGAATCCTGAAGTTGTTTTAAAATGATGTTAGAAACAATTTCTTAAATTGAGCGCCGTAATTTTCCAAAAACGAGCCAAAACTTACTTAGACTTCATCAATAACTCAAAAGCCTTGGTTTGTAAATCTTCCATTTCCATTTCCAATAGCGTCAATTCTTTTTCAAAAAGTTCATTAATTGCCCAGATATCATGTAGGACTTCTTTGAGCAATTCAACGTCAGCGTGGTCGATATTTTGTCGCAACAAATGTTTCGCACTCAATTCTCCATTGTAAATAGTAGTAAGATAAGCTCGGTGATGATGTGGATAAACCAATTCGATTTCTTTCTCTTCGTACACTTCCGCCACTTCTTTTTTCATATCTCGCAGCGCTTGCTTCAACGAGTGAGATAGTTCTCGAATTTCGATTAGCGGAGCCATTTCCTCTACTTCTTGCGGTTGGTAAAAAATATTTCTATCCCCTTTCGGGTAAACTTTCTCTAGGTTATTTTCGATGTTATACAAGATCTGATTGATCAAATCTTCAACAGTTTCTCCGGCTAGGATAATTTCGGCAATTTCTACTTTAGCATGAAGGAGCTTGTCTTTACGTTTGTAAATTTTGAGGATTTTTTTTAAAATCGGGGCGTTACTCGCTTTGATTTGATCTGCTCGTTCCAAAAAAGCTAGTCGCAACGCTACTTTCAACGTCGCCTCTTGCGCAATTTTTTCTTCCATTAAAGTCAATTCGAATCCTAACAAAGCAATGGTTTTTTCACATTCCTTTTTATCCAAAGTAAGTACATAATACGCCTCGGACAAGCGATCTTCACGTTCTTTTTTCTTTTTACTTTTCCCAGTAAAAAGACTGCGCATGGGGTTTTGTTCTAATTTTTTTATTCGTTGATATAACTTATCTTCTTTAAGCTCGAACATTGCCAACTTCCTTTTCCCAGCAGCAATTTTTCGTTGCAATTCTTTGCGGTAAGCTTTGCACATTTCTAGCCGTTGGATGGCACCGATCAGTGCTGTTATTTTCTTATCTATTTTCATTACTAAGCATTGATTTTGGGGTATTTCTTTTAGCAAATTTTTTGGGTGCATTTATAGCCGTAACACCAAATACTTCGCTTAACCTTTTTCTATCAAATACTCCTCCACCTTTCTAATTCGTTTGATGGACCAAGTCAGCCGCAAGAGTATTAAATTAATGATAATCCCCAAAATACCAATGGCAAAATTATCGTAGGTTCTTTCTTCCAATAAAAAGAGTACACTAAATAGCAAAGACAAAGAAAGTATCACTAGGGATAAGTTGCGAAAGAAAATATTGCCTCGATACGCAATGAGAAAAACCACTAGCATTAGCACGGGAGTTACTACGTGGAAAACCCAATTTTTTCCAAAATTAAAAGAGAAAAACGCATAGCTTAGAAAGACAACTGCCAGTAAACCGCTGTAAGCGAACCAAGAAGGTCGGCGAAGAGTAAATGACTCCTGTACCTTATTTTTAAGTAAAAAGGGAATATTTAGCAAAAAGAATAACCAAAAGATAGGATGACCAAATTGAATCATCCGCAAATCTAACGGAGACATTGACTGTCTATAGTTGAAGCTAAAATAGCTAATTGCGCCAAGCACCAAACTCCCGAGAATACTCCACCAAAAATGTAAGTCTATTTTGGAAGAACAAGGAATTAACAACCGCTGTAATTGTAGTTTTAAAAGAAACGTAAAAACCGGCGTAATCAATAAGACTCCAATTAAATGACAAGGAACACTGATCTTAAACAAACCGGTTAAACAAGTGCGGCAAAGCATATTTTTATAGTAAAAAAAGCAAAGTAGGGAAAGTACAAAAAAAGAAGCGCCATAGGTCAAAGCTTTCCACCAAGCTACGCCTTTGAGCAGGCGCAAAGCCAGCGTTTGGCTTATTCCTAAAAAAGTGCAAACTAGCACTGCCGAATGAGGTCTCCACAAGTGATTACGCATAAATCCCTCAATGGAAACAATGAAACCCGTCCCCATTTCGATCTTCCAAAAGTAAAGACAAATCGCACTCAAGATTACGTTGAGCACCAAAAGTCCTACAATTGTTTTTAGTGGTAAAGACTTGATCATAGCGCTATTTCCAGTAGTTGAAGTTGTTTAGAATCGCTAAAAATGTGTACAAATTATTAAACAACTTCGTTTTATAATTCCTTCAACGGAAGTGTTTTTACAAAAATCTACCCGACCAGTATGAGCTTCTAAGGTAAATAAATTCCAACTGCGATCATAGCACCTAGCCACTTTTAATCTTGAAGTTGTTTTAAAATGGAGCTTCCTCTTGAAAACCAAGCGCTTACAACTAATTTCAACCCCCATTTTAAAACAACTTCATTTTCTGCACGGGCTACGGCAACCAAGCTTTGAGTAAGTTAATAAATTTCTCTTGTTGATCCACAAAAACGTTGTGTGAGCAAGCTTCCAGATAAGCCATGTTCGCAGTACCGATACTTTGTTGCAAATCATCAATTTGGGCGGGCGAATATAAGCCATCTTCTTTGCCGTAAATACCGTATATTTTCACGTTCGCCTTGCCGATTATGGTTAACTTATCTTTTAAGTTCAACGTAGTGTATTGCTCATTTTTCCAAAATGCTTGCGGTGCTTCGTAATCCATTTTACTCGCGTATTTTTGCAGTAAACTATCCGTTGCAAACTTGGGAAAAATACGCTGCGCATCTTTCGTAGGAACTTTGGTATTGTAAAAACCGTTTTGCATCGCGTGCATAAAACAATAGGAAGCATACTCAAAACTCGCCGTATCCATTTTTTCCAACATACTGAGGTAATTCAGATTCACCGCATCTTTCTTTTCTTCGTAAATCTTTTTGGATTGTACTAAAATATGTTTAAAACTTTCCTGTAAATCAATTGGTGCACCCATAAGAAAAATAGCCTTGACCTTTTCTGGATGCGCAGTAGCATACTCAGTTGCTAAAATACCACCAAAGCTATGTCCCAGCAAACTCAATTTTTCAATTTTCAATTCTTGTAGCATTTGATTGATATCGGCGATGCTTTCTGAAAAAGTATATGCTGCCGATAAATCTACCGCTCGTCCTTCTCCTCTTCGATCGTAGGAAATAACAAAAAAGCCTGCATCTGCCAAAGCTTGGGCACTCGTTTGTTCAAAAACCACACTGTTGTAGCCAGGACCACCGTGCAAAAAGAGTAAGGCCTCATTTTCAGGATTGCCAAAAGTCTGTACCGTTAAGGCTTGTCCAGACGAGGTAAAACTTAGCAGTAAAAAAGTAAAAATGGATAATAATTTCATGAGTATTTCTTTTAGGTTGAATCAATTAATGATTCGTCTGAATAATTTTTTAATAAAGAATTTCTCCTTACTCCATTTCCTTTAGCAACGCATCTATTTCAGCGAGCAAAGGTGCAATCTTTCGACCGTAAAGGTATCGCCAAGTAGCAGTAACAATTACGCCCCAAAGCGCCGTTGGAAGAATTACCCACCAAACATTGAGTCCTTCCATATCGCCAAAAATGCAAGCGATACCAAGCAACATTAAAGTCACATAACCAATTCCTGTTTTAAGTAAGTACTGTTTTCGATCCAGTAGTTTTTGCTTCGCCGCCGTGAGGTAAGCGATCGTTGGTAAAGTAGCGATGTCCGTTGCTGTTTGATTTTTGGTAAATAGAAAGAAAAATACTAAACTCCCGATCATCAATACTACGCCCAAGATCATCAGTGGCGTTAAGGGCAAAATTCCCATGCTAACAGGTAGAACGACTCCCGCTCCAAGCCCTCCCAAAAGTCCAAGACCTCCACCGATAATGCCTCGTTTTCGTTCACGGTTTTCTTTATGTTCGTGTGCCACTAATTTCTCTAGCAAAGATTGACTATTTTGGCGACTCCAGTTGGGTACGGATTGTTCCGTCGTATTTGCTTTTAGCTTTTGCCAATCTTGGTTGAATTCTTTAAAATTTTCCATACGATAATTATTTTTGTAGCATTTTTTTAAGCTTGCTTTTAATTCGATTAATTTTCACACCTACGTTATTGACTGGTAGTCCAGTAATTGCAGCAATTTCTTTGTAGGACAATTCTTCTAACAGCAGCAGCGCGATCGTTTTGTCTAGCTTGTTTAATTGTTGGATCGCCGCTTTGAGTTGTAGCACCCGCTCGTTGAGTAACATCATGGTTTCTGCATTGCCTTGGGTTTCTATTTCTGGACTAGCGGCTAGGTCTTCCCAGTTTTTGGATTGATGCTTTTTTTTCCAATAGATGCAGGTATTTACGGTAATCCGATAAACCCAAGTTGATCGCTGTGCTTCGCCGCGAAAGCCTCCCATATTTTTCCATAGCCGCAGCATCACCTCTTGAAAAAGGTCCTCTACTTCCGCTACTCGTTTACTGAATCCCCAACAAATCCGGTATACCTGATCTTTGTGTTCCTCCATTAAGTTTAAAAATTGTTGCTCTTTTTCTTTTGAATCCATCAGTATGATTTAAAACTTTTATTCGTAGCAAGGAGTAGGTGCAAAACTTGGTGGTGCTTGTGCAGCGATTTATTATACCGCTTTGTCGTTGCTTTCAAATAGTTAGAGTGTACTTTTTGATTTTTATTACAAATAGGATGATTTTTTTGTAAAAAAAATTTGGTAGAATGCAAAGAAGTGGCTTTTCGCTAAGGGTTTCTTTGCCTAGCAAGGAGTTTATTTCACTGAAGTTGTTTAATTTTTATTTTTAACGGTACGCAAACTTTCCACGATTACCGTAAGTAAGATTAAAGTTCCGCCAATCAAGCTCCGCCAACTTGGCATTTCTTGCAAAAAAATCATGGCGATGATGATTCCAAAAATGGGTTGCATACTGCTCATGATGCTTGCCGTACTAATAGAAAAATGCTTGAAGCTGTTTAGGAATAAGGTGTGTCCTACCGCAGTGGTAATCAAACCTAAGAAAATGATGTAAGGCAATTGGGAAGCAACGCTTCCTGTTTCATAATAAAATAAGACGGGAAGTAACAATGCTAGCATCACCGCCATTTGGTAAAACATCAAACTAGAACCATTAAATTCTTCGATTTTTGCTTTGAGAATTAAGTTGCGAATCGCATAACTCACCGCTGATAATAAGCCCATGAGTAAACCTTGCGTCATGCCATCCTCTAAGTCAAAATTAGGTACTAAGAAATAAATTCCCAGCAAAATAACTGCACCTAGTAACAAATGAAACTGCTGAAATTTTGTTTTAAAAAAGATAGGTTCCAGCAAAGTCGTCAAAATTGGATAACAAAATAAAGAAAGCATCCCAATCGCAACGTTTGACCATTGCAAGGCATAAAAATAACTAACCCAATGTACAGTCAACAAAATCCCCGTCAAAAAAATGGTGAATCCATGTTTCGCTAAAGAAAATCGAAATGGGTATTTCTTCCACCAACAAAAAATGCCTAAAAAAAGAAGTGCAAATCCTGCGCGACACCAAATGGTCAATGGCGGCGGCAAGTCAATGTAGCGCCCCAAAGCACCCGAAGTACTAATGCAAAGCATCGCAAAGTTGATCCATACGATATTGCGTAAATCTTGATTCTTCATATCTCGTCCATTTCAATCCGTTGCGAATATCTAATACTCAAATTGTTTTAAAATAGTATTAGCCGATTAAGTAGTTCGCAGAAATTGAGTTTACAATAAGTTGAAAAGAATTTTGAGCTTAAACGAGGC
>JBGCFY010000021.1:0-53088 GCA_045110315.1 Saprospiraceae bacterium | reverse complement strand
TTAATTGACGATGTCGGCGTTTATCAACTTAATGTACAGCCAGAACCGGAAGAATCCTTAGCGACCTTAGAGGTTGCCGTGGGACAAGTCATCCAACTGGATCGAATTTATTTTGAAACAGCAAAGTGGGATTTACTGGAGGCTTCTTTCGAAGAATTGGCGGAATTACATCGCTTGTTGAACGAACATCCTTCCATGCAAATTGAAATTCATGGACATACTGACAGCCGAGGTGGAGAAAATTATAATCAAAACCTTTCCGAAAATCGCGCGAAAGCTGTTCATCAATATTTATTAGATCAAGGGGTAGACCCAAGCCGAATTGCCTACCAAGGTTACGGAGAACTCCGCCCGATTGAAAACAATGAAACGGAAGAAGGTCGGCAAACGAATCGCCGAGTAGAGTTTATCATTCTAGCGCTAGACGAAGCAAATACGGAGATTCAAAATATTTCAACCGAACAACCCGAAGAATATTAAATAAAGAGCATAAAAAATAAGCCGATTAATGCGCTTGCTACGATCACAGTACTTCAACTGTGATCGTTTTTTTTGGTACTAAATGAAGGTTTAAGCTCGAGAACTACCAAATCAACTACTTATGTCAGTAACATAGCCGAGTTATCTCTGCCAATATTTCTTTTTGTTGTTGATAAATGCTAAAATTGCAGTACAAACCAAAGTGACATGATCAATTACAAAAACATAGAAATGGGAAAAATTGCCTTCCACCGCGTAGGCAATAAAAATCGAGGAGAATACAATTTTAGATCAGAAACACTTTTTGATTTTGAAATTGCCCTCAAAGAGAACTTAAAAGAATTTTTTCTAAAATCGCTCCGCAAGCAAGAAGAGTTATACCAATTTCAAAGTTCGACCGAACTGGAAGACAATCGCGTTTACCGTTTTGTTCGTCAAATTTTTGAAAATCCATTGACGCTGCTCGAACAGTCTTTCAACATTTTGGAATATTTGTACGCACAATCGGATCATCCTAATATTAAATCGGGAGAGCTTTTCGTTGTGCATTTTACGGATATTCAACTTGACGACGAGTTGGTAGACGCCGTAGGTATTTTTAAAGCGGAAACAAAGTCTAAATTCTTTCAAGTTGATAATTTAGAACGACAATTAACCCTGAAAGGTTTGGATGGTATCAACGCCGAAAAACTGGATAAAGGTTGTTTGATTATCAACACGGAATCTGCAGATGGCTATCGTATTTATACCGTAGATAATAATCGCTATGACGCAAGCTATTGGCTCAAAAACTTTTTGGATATTGAACACGTCCGCAACGAGAATTTCCACACCCGTAGTTACTTAGAATTGTTGGATAATTTTTCTCAGGAAGTTGTAGCACCAACGACCGACAAGAAAGAGCAATTGAAATTTATTAATGACTCCGTAGACTACTTTGCATCCCACGAAACTTTCAACGCCGAAGATTTTGCACAAGAGGTAATTCCTAGCGAAACCATTGCCAGCGAATTTAAAAACTATGCGGCCGATTATGGTCTGGATCAAGTGGAAACCTTCGAAATTTCTCCTAGCGCACTAAAAACTGCCGCTAAGAAAATCAAATCAGAAATTAAACTGGATACTAAAATTCAAATCAAGCTTGACCTCAATAATCCCGACGCGGGACATCAATATCTAGAAAAAGGCTTCGACGAAGAACAAGGAATGTTTTACTATAAAGTTTACTTCAACGAAGAATTGAGCTAAGCGGATCTATAAAGAATGTCATTGTCTTAGTATTTACAATAAAACCTAATTAGCATGATACAAAAAAATCTGAAAATTTTATTCGTTTTACTCGGGCTCGCCGTATCCAACTTGGCCATTGCTGGCGAAGGAATGTGGCTTCCCTTATTATTGCAATCCTTAAATGAGGCGGAGATGAAAAGCATGGGCATGAAAATGTCCGCCGAAGATATTTACAGTATCAACAAGGGTAGCTTGAAAGATGCCATTGTTCATTTCAACGGAGGTTGTACTTCTGAAATCATTTCGGGTAGAGGCTTACTTTTGACGAATCACCATTGTGGCTACAGCCAAATTCAATCTCATTCTAGTTTAGAAAATAATTACTTGCGAGATGGTTTTTGGGCGAAAAGCCTAAAAGACGAGTTGGTAAACAATAACCTGAGCGCGACTTTCATCCAACGCATCGAAGATATTAGTAAAGATATTTTGAAAGGCGTAACCGATGATATGAATGACAAAGATCGTCAATCTTTGATTGATCAAAATATGGAGAAATTCAAATTGACCGTCAAGAAAGAAACTTACGAAGACATCGTCATTCGCCCTTTCTACAAGGGTAATCAATACTTCATGTTTGTCACTTTGACTTACCGAGATGTTCGTTTGGTTGGCGCACCGCCAGAATCTGTTGGAAAATTTGGATCAGACACCGACAATTGGGTTTGGCCGAGACACACGGGAGATTTTTCTATTTTCAGAATCTATGCGGACAAGAATAATTTGCCAGCGGAATATTCTGCAGACAATGTTCCTTATACGCCAAAGCACTTTTTACCCATTTCTTTGGATGGTGTAGAAGAAGGTGATTTTACGATGGTCTTTGGTTTTCCTGGTAGAACCAATCAATATTTACCGTCTTATGCTGTTTCTCAGATTGTTGACGTTTTGAATCCTGCTAAGATTGGGATTCGTGATCGAGCACTTAAAATTGTAGATGCAGAAATGCGTGCAGATGCACAAGTAAAAATCCAGTATGCTTCTAAATTTGCGAGCATCGCCAACTATTGGAAAAAATGGATCGGAGAAAGTCAGGGCTTAAAATCGACGAATGCCTTGGATAAGAAACATCAATTTGAAAAGGAATTCATGGCGAAAGTCAATGCCAATAAACGTTGGAATGATCAATACGCTTATCTCCTACCTGAGTTTAAAAAACTGTACGCAGAAATTGAACCTTACGCCCTCACGAGAGATTATTTCAACGAAACGGCTTTCCGAAATATCGAATTGCTCCGCGTCGTTAATTTTATGAATAATTTGGTGACGCGCTTCGACAATAACGGAGAAGCGGGCTACAATGATTACAAAGCTCGTTTACAATCTTACCTCAAAGGTTTCTATAAAAATTACCGCTCCAATATCGACCAAAAAGTAGCGGGTAACCTATTGGGATTATTTGACGAGAAAGTGCCCATTGATATCATCCGACAGCCACTCAAAGAAGCGGTAGCCTTAAGTGGAACGAAGTCACTCGAAGATTTTACCCGCGATATGTACAAACGGTCTAACTTCACGACCTACGATAAGGTTTTGGCTATTTTTGAAAAATCACCAAAAGAAGCAGTTGCGGCGATCAAAGCAGATCCTGCGTTCAAATTTGGAACCAAAATGATGACCGTTTATGACAATGAAGTTGGAAAGAAGTATAATGCGATCAACAGCAAAATCAGTACTTTACAGCGCTTGTACATGAAAGCAATTATCGAAGTTTTCCCAGACAAACGTTTTTATCCAGATGCAAATGGTACGATGCGCGTGAGTTACGGACAAGTAGCTAGTTACGAACCTAAAGATGCGGTAAAATATTTGACAAAAACCTACCTTTCTGGTGTTATGGATAAGTACGTCCCGGGAGATTACGAATTTGATGTTCCAGAGAAACTACGAACCCTTTATCAGCAAAAAGACTACGGTCCTTACGCAGATAAAAACGGAAAAATGCCCGTTTGTTTTATTGGTTCCAACCATACTACAGGTGGTAATTCTGGTAGCCCAGCCATTGATGCACACGGTAATTTAATCGGTCTTAATTTTGATCGCGTTTGGGAAGGAACCATGAGTGATATCAATTACGATGCTTCTATTTGTAGAAATATCATGGTCGATGTCCGTTATATTCTTTTCTTTATTGATAAATACGCCGGAGCAGATTATTTAATTAAAGAAATGAAACTGGTTCATCCTAAGAAAAAATAATGTTGTCTTAGTGCTTATACGCTAAAGCATTTTTAAGCGTATCATCCCGAATTTTCGATCCTGAAAATTCGGGATTTTTATGTCTTCCCTACCGTTCTAGTTCTATCCGGTTTTAAATGAATATTGTTAGGTAGGTCACCTGCGACCAGAAAACGAGAAAAATCGCTTACTGTGACAGTTACAATAAGCAATATATTTCCACGCGATCCTCCTGTTCAGTCACTTTCGGTATATTTTTTGAATATATACTGGGGTAAAAACTATACAAAAAACATACAAGAAGCGTTTCTAACCCAAGTTTTACCCATCGGTACTAAGCTAAATTTCCACTTTCAGGCGTATTTAGGAAAGGATAAGCTAAATCCTCCTAAAAAAGTCTACAAAGTAAAGTATTACAAATTGTACCCCGTTGTAAGACCAAACTGTTTAAAACTTTCGGTAAATCTAGATGCTTGAAAATAATAAATCTCCCATGCGTACAAACAGTAATTTATATCAAATCCTTAAAGCTCAGTGCTTAGTTGTCGTTTTCTCTTTGAGTGCCCTGGCGCTTTCTGCTCAAGTACAATTGTCTGTAGCGCGCACGAATGCTCAGTACGAAGTTGGAGAATGGATCAACTTTTCCGTTAGTGCAGCCACTACGGGGAGCCTCAATTATCGGATTAGTAATGGTCACCATCAAGCAAAACTCTACGAGGGAACGCTGGAAGTAGTAGCTGGCGAAAGCTATGATATTCCTTTCCAAACGACCGAACCTGGCTTTTTACAATGTATTATTTCACAAAATAACCAAGAAACCATGGCAACCGTGGCGGTTTCTCCTTTCGAAATTCAGCCTTACGAGACGGAACCTAATGATTTTGATGCTTTCTGGCAAAGTGTTAAAACAGAATTAGCGCAAGTCCCGATGAATGCACAGTTGAATGAGATGAGCAATACGACTTATGCGAGCACATACCGTGTAAAATTGGCTAATTTAGGCAATCGAAGTGTTTATGGCTACCTTTCTGTTCCTACGGGAGATGGTCCTTTTCCCGCTATTTTAAGCTTACCCGATTTTGGTGACGCGGCGGGACAAGTGCAACCTGCAACGAAGATTGCCGAGGAAGGGAATGCCCTTTCTTTTACCATTAGTATTCACAATACGAAACCAACGGCAACCGATGCACAAGCTTATTTGCCCAATGTGCTGAGCAACCGAGATAGTATTTACTACAAATTTGCCATTGCGGCAGCCATGCGATCAATCGATTATATTTTTTCTAGATCTGATTTTGATGGGGAGAACGTAGGCGTTATTGGTGTCGGGCAGGGAGCTGGATTAGCAACTTGTGTAGCGGGCATTGACCAGCGAGTTAAGTTATTGGTGAGTAACGTGGCGAGTATGGGACAACACAACGGTTATCAATACAATCGAACGAGTGCACAACCGAATTATTTAGCGGAGACTCGTCAAGCGAGCAATTATACGCCCGCAAAAGAACTAGCGGTTCAACAAGCCATTCAATACTACGATGTGCTTCACTTTGCGAAGCGATTTGAAGGGGCTTCTTTAAGTTACCTTGGTTATTTAGATCAAAATAATCCACCCGCGACTACCTTTGCTATTTTCAATCAATTGGGTGGTAATAAATTGCTCGGTCATAGCCTTGAGCTCAGTGGTCCGCACCCTAATTACGAAGAAGAACAGTTTAAATTTTTCCGACAAAATTTTCCGGCGATGATGAATCCTCCTAATCCAAGTAGCAGTAGTACAACAACTACCTACGAAGTCAACGCAGGAGAAGATCAACTTGTATTTTTACCTTCGAGCGCCGAAGTTACTGGCTTTACTTCCATCGACGGAGAAGATACAAGTAGCAATACAAAAGTTTCGTGGAACCTCCACGAAGGTCCAGCGGCAGTCCTATTCGTTACCCCAAAACAGCAAACTTCTGCCGTTATTTTTAATCAATATGGTATTTATGAAGTTGAGTTTAAAACGAATACTTATGATTTCTCAGGAGCAGAGCCAACTTTTTATGATGGAGTTGATTATTTGTATATTGGGGTTTCTATTTTTTAGATGCACTAAAGTTTTCTGATAAAACTTTCTTGTTTTAATGTCAAACCTTTCAATTTGAAACCATTTAAAATGAAAAGGAGCTTAGCAAGTAAACTCGACTTTCGTTCGAATGGAGATAAAGACTTCTAAGTTAAAACAAAGCGCTTTTTGATGAAAAATAGGCTATTTAGAGAACGCTGGATAAAGCCAACTAAACATCAACAACAGAATTATTAACATGGGCAAGCGTCGCACTATTCTAGACTCCGTCTTATTTTTTTGATTCACTTTAAAATATTCAATTGACTCTTCAACAATATTATAGGTTTCATGAGCTACTAAATATAAAAAATGCTGCCTAGATTAGATCTTTTTTAGTAACAAATAGGATTTCCATCGTATGTCTAGCGATCCTTCTTTTCATTTATTCTCTCTCTTAATATCTTTATCACTTCTCGATCAATTTGTGATTCCAGTTCCTGAATCTCTTTAATGGTTTTATCTCGTAGGTCAGAATTAATATTATTCGAATTTAGAAACTCCAGCTTCTAAGAAAAACATCACCGAGCATTACATTTTGATTTTTTTTGAATTTAGAAATGCTTAGTTTTCCGATTAGCTTCCCCACCTATCCTATCTCAAAGATAAGTTTCGTTTTATCGCTTGCCGTAAAAAACCAATGGTGCAATCAAAAGGCCTTAAACCAAAAAATCAGTCCTGTTTTGCAGCAAGACTGATTTTTTAGTAGACTTTCTTTCGATGGCATCTATTTCACATACTTTTCATTGTATACCTCAAGTTTATGCTTACTGCAAAATAATCCGTTGACTCATTTTCCCACCCTCATTTTGAACAACAAGCAAATACGTTCCACGTTCCAAAGCACTTAAGTCTTGGTGGATTTTTGTTTCTAAGACGGCATCGTAAGTTTGTCGGATGACCAATTGTCCCATGGCATTATAAACATGTAGGTCAAAGGCTTGTGCTTGTTTAAAACCCAACTTAATGACAAAGTTTCCAGTCGTGGGATTTGGATAAAGTAAGAAATCATCTAATTCCACTAAGATTTGTGCACTTTCCGTAAAATCTAAAACGACTGCTTCTTCGTAGGTACAATTCCGTTGATCAACAATCCGAACGAGATAATCTCCAGCGGCTAATTGCGTGTACGGTGCCGAGAGCATTTCTCCCGCTCGTTCCACAAAGACTTCGTAAGGAGGCGTACCCCCAATAATTTGATCCACAAAAATACTCCCATTTTCTGCGCTGCCCGTAACTTGTTCTATACTCAAGGTAACTTCCAAAGCTTCTGGCTCCGCGACTTCAACTTCCAATACTTGCTCACAATCATTTTGATCCGTTAAAGAAACAAAGTATTGTCCCGCTGTTAGGTCAAACAAACTTTCGTCGGTAGTACCATTATCCCATTCGTATTGATAAGGCGCAACGCCACCGAGTGCCGTCAAATAAACAGCTCCATCCTTTTCACCGAAGCAACTGATCGGCTCCACTTCCGGGATAATTTCTAAGAGTTTCGATTCGGTAATCTCAAACGTTTCGATCAATTCACAATCATTGCCATCCGAAATACTGACGCTGTACATTCCAGCCGTTAATTCTTCTATTTGATTCAGGGTAGCGCCATTGCTCCATTGATAAGTATAGCTATCCGTTCCGCCCGTGACGCCGATCGTCAACGTACCATTATTGCCACCAAAGCAACTCACTCCTTTATTTTCGAGTGTTGCTGCGACTAGTGGCGAAGGTGCGACTAGGTCAAAGTCTTGCGTCGTTTCACAATTATTTTCGTCCGTAATGACCAAGGTATAGCTTCCTGCTGCGAGCAGCTCATTATTGGAAGTATTGACGTTATTACTCCAAGCATATTGCAACGCATCCGTATTTGTGGTTGTAATTTCAATTTTTCCATCGTTGGTATCCGCACAACTCGGCGCACTAATCGTAGCCGTAAAGCTTACTGGACTCAAAACGATAACTTCTAAAGCATCCGTCGAAGTATTGCCATTCGCATCCGTGATCGTAACTTGATAGGTCGTGCTCATTTCTGGTTGGATAATCCGAATGGAATCTTCGTTGGCATCGTTCCACAAGTAAGTACAATTTTCACAATCTTCGAGGTAAGCATTTAATTCAACGAGTCCTTTGGGACAAGTTGCCAAGTCTTCCCCCAAATCTGCGGTCAACTGAAAAGGGCCTTTCAATTTCATCACCCAAAGGTCTTGCGCGCCTGCATTATTCGGTACGGCTTGATCTCCCGAACGACTAGTTCCCGCTAATAAATAATTTCCATCCGCATCAATCAAGATATGTTGTGCTTCGTCGTAAGCGGAACCACCATAATTTTGATGCCATTCTAAGGTTCCCGTCGCATCCAATTTTAAAACGTAGAAATCTGCAACGCCTTCTTGTCCGGCGACAAAAGTATTTTCAGACCAAGAATATCCTGCCAATACAAATCCACCATCTGGCGTCGCTTGAATACTATTGGCGTGATCATACCCTTTTCCACCATAATTTTTTTGCCATGCTTGTTCCCCGCCGCTATTGAGTTTAACCAACCAAAAGTTCTCATAGTATTTTTGTCCGTTTTCATTACTGAGGTCCAAAACGGGATAATTCCCGGTCAGTGCAAAACCACCGTCACTCGTTTCGATGATTGTTGGCTTTTTATTTGCGGCGAAACCGCCAAAACTTTCTGCCCATTGAATTTCACCATCGGGACTAATGTTTATGACCCAACAATCCGTCAATCCAGTGGAAGCACTATTATAAGCAGGAAAAGAAAGAGAGTTTCCAGCGATTACAAAATTTCCCGTCGTTGTTTCTACGATAGAATAAGCGATGTCCATTTTAGCACCGCCGTAGGTTCTTTGCCATAGCACTTCTCCTTCCGCATCCAATTTTAACACCCAATAATCTGCGCCACCGTAACTCTTACCAACGCTCGCTACCCCCGCCGAATAGGTTACACCAGCAACCATGTAACCGCCGTCTTGGGTAGTCGTAATGGCGTACGCCGCGTCAAATTCTGTTCCGCCGTAGCTTTTTTGCCAAACTATAGTTCCTGTTTCGTCTAACTTGACGAGCCAAGCATCTCCTTTTCCATGCTGCGTACTTACATCTCCATCGTCGGAGTAAGTATGTCCTGCGATAACGTAATGCTGATCGGAAGTAGCGCAAATAGCACTAGGATAATCTTGCTGGCTTCCGCCAAAACTTTTATCCCAAAGCAACGCCCCTGATTCATCAAGTTTCGTTAACCAAATATCGTATTTGCCGTGATTCAAACTGATATCCGTATCCATTGAATTCGTTGCACTCGCAAGCAAATAGCCACCATCTTGCGTCGTTACGCTAGTCACGTTAAGCTCATTCGCTGCGCCACCAAGGGTTTTAGACCAAAGTACGTCCGGCTGAGCAAGCAATAAATTAGCAAAGGAAAAAGTCAAGAAGAAGAAACCGATAAGCGCAATATTGCGCAATACCTGGGAGGAACAGCTATTCATCATAGTGTAGTTTGCAAGGAAGTGGAGGGACTAAGGGTGGAAAAGCGAACGAGTTAAACTAAAAAAGAACGCCACCACGAGGAAGCCGACCAAATCACTTTTCTGGTGATACAATCGAAATTTCAATTGAAATTGTTTTAAAAATTTAAATCTGCGCTTCGTACACCGTAATAAATAATACTTTATTTTGAAGCTTATTTACATTTACGGTATACCTAACGTTCTACCTGCAATTGAAGTACCAACTTTGCTCAAATTGGCTATTTCACTTAGAAGTTGTTTAAAAACTCCAAAAATGTTTACGAATTGATCTTTTTGTCCAATTTTTCAGCTTTTTTATCCTCCGTAACGGTGCTGCAAACTCAAAAAACAGCTTCAACTTGTCTACCGGCAAAGGCAGGTTTAAATAAAAAACGCTACTTCTCAATTTCTTTTTGAATGATTAAATAAATTCTTAAATAAAGAAACTCGAAAGGCATACAATGTAAGCCTTCTCCCAGCATTGATAATTACCGAATACCCCTAAATTAGCCTTGATTTATCAAAAATCTTTGTATTTTCAAGCATTTAGAAACAACTAGCCGTACAAAGTAGTTTTAAACGACCTTTTAAATTAGGTGACCGTTTCGCTTTTTAGACGGAAGTATAAAAAGTAGCGCTTTCCTTACTGATTTAGCACCGCTAGCGATTCATTTCTTTTTCGACCTTTTACCTTTGGAATCTTACACTATGAAAAAAATATTTCTACCCCTCTTCTCTTTACTATTTATTGTAAATGCAATGGCTCAAAAAGTGCCAAAAAAAAGCATGGATCACAGTGTTTACAACGAATGGAACAGTATTCAACAAAGCCAAATTTCCAATGATGGTCGTTGGATTATTTATAATTTAAATGCACCAGAACACGATCCAGTTTTAAATATTTATGACCATACTACCGGACGAACATCTAGTTTTGAGCGAGCTACGGGCGCAAAAATTACGGCAGATAATGCTTATTTAATTTTTAAAATTAAAGCCCCCCTTGATTCGGTCAAACAAATGCGCAGGGATAAAGTAGCTGATAAAGACTTGCCTAAAGATACTTTAGCGATTTTGCAGTTGAATAGCTTTCAATTGCACCGAGTCCCAGGGGTACAATCTTTTCAGATCTCCAAAAAATCATCCGAACTAGTCGCCTATCATTTAGCAGCAGCCGAACCCATCGAACAAGATTCTAGCCAAACGGAAAAACTTAAAAAAGAATCTAAAGACAATGGTACCTTGCTAGTTGTTCGCTCCTTGAAGACGACGAAGGAAGATAGTATTCCTTACGTATTGGACTATCAAATAGCCGAAGAAGCAGCACAGGTAATGGCGACGAGCACGGGAGATGATCAAGATTTTCTGGCGGGAGTTTATCTTTTTGATGGCAAAAAACAAAAACTACAAACCATTCAAACCGGTAAAGCGAAATACAAACAACTTTCCCTTTTTAGAACGGGTGAACAATTGAGTTTCCTAGCTGATCGAGATACTACCAAGGCACTTTATCGTCCTTATGAATTATTCTATTGGAAAACGGGGATGGATGCCGCTACGATTCTTGCCGATGGTAAAAAATCTTTCTTACCGAAAGACTGGCAACTCAGTGAATACAAGCGACCTAGTTTTTCTGAGGATGGAAAGACCCTTTACTTTGGAATGGCGCCTTATCCCATTTTACAAGATACCAACATTCTAGCGGAAGAAATCGTCAACGTAGAAGTTTGGTCGTACTTAGATAATCGTTTACACACCCAACAAAAAGTCAATTTAGAAAATCAAAAAAAGAAACATTATTTGTGTGCCGTTCAATTGAAAAATAAGAAAATTACGCCCCTCCAAAACCAACTACTCCCCGAGGTTCGATTAGCCGACGAAGGCAATGCAAATACTATTTTAGCGTTTACGGAAGAGCCATATTACGCGACCCTTTCCTGGGAAGGGTTTCCAAGTTACAAAGATGTTTACACGGTCGATCGTACGACCGGAAAAAAGCAGCTCGTTGGTAAAAAAATAAAAGCGGAAGTCAGGATTTCTCCAGCGGGGCAATATTTGTATTGGTATAGTTATCCCGATTCGGCTTGGTTTAGCTACCATATTGAAAAGCGCGTCCAACATCAGCTTACCACGGCAAAGCAATTGTTCTACGATGAAATTAACGATCGTCCGATGCATCCTTTTCCTTACGGAACCTTAGGCTGGGAAACGAAAGATCGCCACTTGTTGCTCTACGATCGTTACGATATTTGGAAGGTAGATCCTGATGGAAAAACAGCGCCCATTAATTTGACCAAAGGGCGACAGCAGCGACATACTTATCGTTACCTACGCTTGGATAAAGAAGCCCGTGCCGTCGATCCAAAAGAGCCAATGTTGTTGCATTATTTCAATCATAAAACTAAGGCTTCTGGCTATGCGAGTTTATCCTTGAAAAGTCAAACATTAGAGCTATTGATACAAGATGACCTCAATTTTAGCCGACGCCCCATGAAAGCACAAAATGCAAATGCAATCGTTTTTACGAAGGAGAGCTTTCGCAAATTTCCCGATTTGCAACGCAGTGAAGATTTACGTTTCAAAAAAGTTAAACAGATTAGCAAGGCCAATCCTCAGCAAGCTAATTATCATTGGGGCACCATTGAACCTTATCAATGGACGGCGGCAAATGGAGAAAAAATCAACGGGATGTTAGTAAAGCCCGACAATTTTGATCCCCTGAAAAAATATCCAATGCTCGTCAACTTCTACGAACGAAGTTCTGATCGTTTGCATCGCCACGTCGCGCCTGCACCACACCGTTCTACCATTAATTATAGCTTTTATGCGAGTCGAGGCTACTTAATTTTCAATCCCGATGTTCCTTACAAAGTAGGTTATCCGGGGGAAAGTGCTTTTGATGCGGTTGTTTCTGGTGTGACCTCTTTAATTGACAAAGGCTTTGTGGATAAAGATCGAATTGGGGTACAAGGTCATAGTTGGGGAGGATATCAAGTTGCGCATTTGGTCACCAAAACCAATATTTTCAAATGTGCGGAATCTGGTGCGCCCGTCGTTAATATGATTAGTGCCTACGGTGGCATTCGCTGGCGATCTGGCTTAAGTAGAATGTTTCAATATGAGCATACGCAAAGTAGAATTGGCGGGACTATTTGGGAATATCCTTTACGCTACCTGGAAAATTCTCCAATTTTCTTTGCGGATAAAATCGAAACACCCGTTTTAATTCTGCATAATGACAAAGACGGAGCAGTGCCTTGGTACCAAGGAATTGAATTTTTTGTAGCACTTCGTCGCTTACAAAAACCTGCTTGGTTATTAAATTATAACGACGAACCACACTGGCCACTCAAATGGCAAAATCGAGTAGATTTTAATATCCGTATGCAACAGTTTTTTGACCATTATTTACAAAATGCTCCCAAGCCGCAATGGATGGAAAACGGTGTGCCAGCTATTGACAAAGGTATTCACCAAGGATTGGAACTTCTAAAAGAGTAAATTTGGCTTGTCTGCTCAAGCTCAACACTTAAGAAAACGCAGCCCGAAGCACAAGATTTAACTAAATTTTGTGCTTCAGCTTGTCAATGCATGAAATTTTTAGTTTGATTGTATACAATCCTAAGATTATTTTGTTATTTTTATTCTAGCCAAATATTCTTACAAAAAAATCCGGCATTGCGATGCAAGCATACCGAATAAAGACTGTTCTATTTACCTTACTTATTTGTTGGGTAAACCTATCTTCCATAGCTGTACGAGGTCAAGCACCTACGATACAAGATTGCCTTGGTGCGATTCCTATTTGTGAACCCATTTATGTAGAAGCGAATGCTCCAACGGGGAGTGGTAACTATACCAATGAGATTAACAGTTTTCTTTGTTGCATGGCTAACGAGAACAATAGTATCTGGTATACTTTTACGGTAAATCAAACGGGAGATTTTGGCTTTGAACTTATTCCTAACGATTTGGATGATGATTACGACTGGGCGCTTTTTAATATTACCAACGCACAATGTTCTGATATTACCAGTGATTTTGAGTTGATGGTTAGTTGTAATGCCGCTGGAGGTGGTAGCTGCCAAGGGATAACAGGCGCCAATGGAAATACAACTTACCAAATTCAAGGTGCTGGCTGTAATAATACGCCACCTAATATCAATGTGGCACTTAATCCTTTCAATGCCCTCGTCAGTGTCCAAGAAAATAATACCTACGCTTTGGTCATTTCTAACTGGACGGGCTCGACCAATGGCTATACGATAGATTTTGGTTTGTCTGCTGGCATTGGCATTTATGATACTGCTCCCCCCAGTACACAAGTAACAGATGTCCCTACAGATTGTGAAGATGCTACCATCCAAATTTTATTTTCTGAAAATATTAAATGTGAAAGTATCAGTGCGGCTAACTTTGAGTTAGTTGGTCCTGGCGGTCCGTATACCGTTGAACTTGACGCTCCCATTTGTGAGGTTGGTGGTAGCTACGAAAAGGCATATACTCTTCGAATAGATCCACCGATTACGGAAGGTGGAAACTACGAAGTGAATCTCGTTTTAAATAGTCCCACCGAGGTACTTGACCTCTGCGATAATCAAGCACTTCCTTTCAGTCATACTTTTACAATAGCTCCTTTTGAGGTTTCCATAGACCTAGGTTTGCCGGAGATTACCATTTGCGAAACGGAAGTACTGGAACTAGATGCAAGTTTTCCAGACGCAGACTATATTTGGCACGATGGATTTACGGAAGCACAGCGCACCGTAGCGAATGAGGGAATTTATTCCGTTACCGTTTCAACTCCTTGTGCGTCGGATACCGACGAGGTCATCGTTAATTATTACGTAGATACTTTAATGGTTAATTTTGGGGGAGATACTATTTTATGTCCCGGAGATAGTTTATTACTTGATGTTGCACAATCAGGACTTAGTTATTTATGGCAAGATGGATCAACGAATGCTAGTTTCAAACTTGGTGCTGCGGGTAATTATGCGGTGAGCATTACCGATGACTGTGGAATGGCAGCGGGAGATCTTGAGGTTAGTTACCGCGAGCGAATTAGTTTAGAATTGGGAGAAGATGTTTATTTATGTGCAGGAGAGACGAAACTCTTGGACGCTTATTCTCCCGTGGAAGGCGCAGGCTATTTTTGGAATGTTAGTGATTTCGATTCCGTCCATTTAGCGACTAAACCGGGAATTTATTCGGTAGTTGTTTATTCGGAATGCGAACAAGTTTACGACGAGATTAACTTAATGGAATGTTTCTTTTGCGAAGTCTATACGCCTAATGTTTTCTCTCCCAACTTTGATGGCACCAATGATTATTTCCGCCCCTACTCCAATTGTCCCTTAGAAAATTTTAAAATGACGATTTACAATCGCTGGGGAGCGGAAGTTTTTGCGACAAATGAAGTTACGGATTCGTGGGATGGAACCGTTAATGGCAAAGATGCTAACCTTGGTATTTATTTGTGGCGGATTGAATACACAGTCGTTGAAAATGGTATTTCTCGCACCGAATTTATTCAGGGGGACGTTGGTGTTTATCGTTAAAATTCTTCTGGTCAAGTCCTAAAAAAAGTCCGAGCTAAGACCTTTCCTTTCTTTTCGAACCTTCCTTTACAACAAACTAGTCTAAGTTTTCATTTACTTGAGACCAACGCAATTGAGCGACGACTTTTTATTTTAATAAAAAAAAGTAGTACTTAATTTGCATTTTTCTCACGCTACAAAACAAAAAACCATGGGACTTTTAGATAAGCTATTTGGCAATAAGAAAAACTCAACAATTTATACCGACGAAGAATTAGTTAACGCTGGCGTTTGCCCAAATTGCTGGGGACACCAAGCCTATGATGGTCAGTATTTACAATATGAAAAAGACCAAGTCAATCCCGATAAAAAGAATAGAAAAGCTTTCATCCAGAAATTCGTTGAAACCAATATTACTGGAATCAAACTTAAAAAAACGGGCCCTAAATTGAGTTGTCCTGCTTGTAAGACGAATTACTAAGTCCTAAAATTAAACTAGGTTTAGTTTACCATAAAAGCGCATCGCCCCAAGAAGAACGATGCGCTTGTGTTTAGGTTTTCGGATAATTTGTCTAATGTTC
Organism: Saprospiraceae bacterium; assembly: GCA_045110315.1. Taxonomy (GTDB): domain Bacteria; phylum Bacteroidota; class Bacteroidia; order Chitinophagales; family Saprospiraceae; genus CALFBG01. The sequence continues at coordinate 37,409 of JBGCFY010000021.1, read as the reverse complement.
GTTGAACAGAACATTGCAACGCGGTATACGATGAATCTTGTTTACCAAGTTTTATTTTATCGCTGAACCACCATTCTCTGCGTTGCGATGACCGCTCCGTTGGATACAATGGTATAAACGTAAGTACCGCTGCTTAATCCTGCCGCGTCAAATTCAACACTTCCTTTACCAATTACTGGAAAAGACTTTAATACATTACCGTTAGAGCCATAAATAACTAAGTTAGCATTATTAACGTCACTCGGTAATTCGTACTGAATTGTCGTAAGATCATTATACGGATTTGGTGTATTTTGCTTAAGTACCGCCGTACTTCTCATCCTTGTATTCGTCTCTTTAGCTTGCGCTAAGTTGTTGATTAAATTTTCCAATCGATCAATTCTATTTTCTAATTCATCAATCTTTTCTTTTTGAACTTCAATCGTACGACCTTGCGTTACGTTGAGTTCTTCTTGGCTGGCAATGATATCATTTTGTTCTTTCATTCCTTCCACCAAAACAGGAATTAAGCCTTCGTAGCGTACTGCGTGATAACCATCTTTATCTTTTCGAACCAATTCAGGAAATACTTTTGCTAAGTCTTGTGCTAAGAAACCGTATTCAGTACGATCGTCGCTATTCACAAAATCAATTTCCCCAAATTTTTCTTTCTTAAACTTATACGTTACACCTTCCAATTGACTAATCTTTTCAAGTGGCGTTTTCACACTAGCGATGTCTTTTTTAAATCGCTTATCCGAAGAAGACCAAAATCCCCCGGTACAAGCTGCCGTACCGTTTACGTCCAAAGTGTACTGAGGATTTGTTTTTAGAATTCCTACACGACCGTTAGATAAGATCGACATTCTCGTTTTATTGACGTTAGTGCTAGTCACGAAGTCAAAGTCTAAACGACCTCCTCCTGCCCAAGAAACGACACCATGTTTTCCATCTTTGACACCAGAAATGAAAAAACTACCATTCCACTGACGAATCAATCCATAAGTTTGTGTTACATTCGGTGTCCCAAAGTTTCCACCTAAAGCCGCCCAACGATCATTCGAACCTTGCCCTCCGAAAGAACCCGAAAAAGCTTGTGAAAAACGACCACCAATGTGTAAAACAATGTCGTTAGGAAATGGATTCAAGGCTGCAATAGATACATTTCCCTTCCGAAAAATATCCGTAGAAATATCGTTATCAGCGACCGGATTGTAGCCTGGATCAGATAGCCATTGTGCTTGAGTTGTAGTAATGCTTCCCACCAGGAAAAGCACAAGTAATAAACTGAGTTGTAAAAATTTTAAATTTTTCATAATAGTATTTTTAAGGTTAAATAAAAATTTTGGAAACTGCTTATATCATATTCTCACTAAGTGCTGCTTGATGATCTTTTTTCATAAAAAAGACAAAGCAGTGGCTAACCAAATAATTTAAGTATTTGGACAAATTGAATTAACAGGTAACTTTAAGTACCTATACAAATTAAAAGCGGGAATAGTATTTCAACAAAACAGATACAGCTTAAGACCCAATGACAATATGATGCCTTGGTCGTTTAATATTTGTAACGGTTTGTTAAGTAAAGTGGATTTAGTGTAGAAGTAAAAGCTCTTGAAGAGAAAAGGTATTATGATATTTTGTGTTTGTAGCTTAATTGTAATATAACATATTTCTACTTAAATAACAAATTAAATGTAATATAAATAATAAGTCATAATAAAAAAGTAGGCTATTGCTCTAAGAAAGCGATAGCCTACCTTTACGAATTAATACTTAATCAATGCTGTTTACTTTTGAACAACCATTGTTTGACGTGCGATGCTTGCACCGTCAGCAATGATGCTGTAAATGTAAGTACCGTTCGTTAAACTACTAGCATCAAATTCTACATTTCCTTTTCCAGCGATATTATAAGTTCGGATAGCATTACCGTTTAAATCATAAACAACTAAAGAAGCGTTGCTTACGTTACTTGGTAATTCGTACTGAATTGTTGTAAGGTTGTTGAATGGATTTGGAGCGTTTTGCTTAAGTACAGCTGTACTTTGAGTCGTTGGATTTTGCTTTTTGTTTAATCCTTGCTGATCAGCCATGTTGTTGATCAAGTTTTCCAAACGATCAATTCTAGTTTTCATTTCCTCCATTTCTTCTCGCTGTGTTGCAATCGTATTTTCCTGCTCTTTCATTCCTTCTACTAATACGGGAATCAAGCCAGTATAATTTACAGCATAGTATCCTGCATCGTCAACGTGTACTAACTCAGGAAATACTTTTTCTAAATCCTGTGCGATGAAACCTAACTGCTGATCTTCACCTGCTTCTTCGAAACTAACACCATTGATTTCTCCTCTTTTAAATTTGTATGTCTTACCATCTAATGCTTTGATTTTATCCATTGCACCGTCGATTTGTGTAATGTCTCTCTTATATCTTCTATCCGAAACAGACCAGAAACCAAGTGTACATCCTGTCTTACCTCTTACGTAAAACTTAAGTCCTAAAGTGTTTGTTGTTCCTACACCAACGTTTCCAGCCTTAGCATTGATATAAGTATCATTACCACTATTTAAGTTTAAGAAAAGAGGATTCTTCATCGCATCTTGTTCGTTACCATCAAAAATCATGTAGTCCGTTGGATCTTCTACCCAAAGTGTACCGTCGTTACCATTGTTTTCATTTCCTACTACGGTTAATCTTACCGGAGGAGCAGTTGTTCCGATTCCTAAGTTTCCTTTGAAAGTAAGAGACATTCTTGTTTGGTTCATGTTAGCAGCATCAACCCAGTCAAAATCCATTCGTCCTGTGTTAGACCAAGAGTTAACAGCATGTGTTCCATCCTTTACTCCCGCAATGTGGAATACATCATTCCATTGGCGAATCAATCCGTAAGTCTGTGTTGGATTCGGTGTTCCAAAGTTACCTCCTAAAGCTAACCAACGATCATTTGCTCCTGTACCTCCAAAAACTCCAGAAAAGTCTTGTGCGATACGACCACCTACAAACAATGGAATATCATTAGGAAAAGGATTGTTAGCAGCAATGGCTACACTTGCTTTTCTAAAGATGTTCGTTGAGATATCTGTATCAGCAACACCTCCACCTCCTGGATCCTTTTGCCATTGTGCAGAAGTTGTTGCTACACAAAGAATACTAAGTAATCCAACTAAAAAAGAATATTGTAAAAATTTAAACGCTTTCATAATAGATATTTTATTAAGGTTAAAAAATTAAGTTTTATTTGAATAATTGACTAGTTATCCTCTGTATAGGCAAAGCTACGCCAGGGAACCTTTAGTCTGATTCCAATTTTATTGAGTTAAAGTCTAATTTGAATTAAGTCTAGCGAAGCGTTTTGTTTAAGCATTAATTTTAAAGTTGATAGCGGAGCAACCCACTTCAAAACTAAACCGCAAAGACCAAGTACTTTCACCAAGCAATTAGTTAAAGAGGAAGCCGCAAAGTCAACGAAATTCGTTTCCTGCGTACCAATTCAAATAACTACTTATGACCTAAGTTCGTTACTGTTAAATAGACATTAATAATTTGTAATAGAAGTTATGCTTTTTAGATACGTTCAGAGTAGGCTAGTTCTTGCAGCAAAAGTAGTGCAGCAGCCGTTTTGTTATGGGATTAAAAAATTTACTCTTAAGTTTAGCTTTTAGATGACCTTTATACAATAGCAATTTAAAATAATTAAAGATTGCTTTTATTGTACAACAAACAAGTAAGTCAGTAGATTATCACTTGTTACATGTTGATTAACATCGAAAGTTTCTTTTTGTTCACAAAAAAACAAATAAAATGTAAAATAAATTTTATACCTAGTGACGAAACGACCTTTACGACTGATGCTAAAAGCCTGTAAGTCAAGACAAAGCTATGTTTTTTTACTCTTATTTGAGGATAAGATTTTATTTCCGATTTTTTTTAACAATATGCTTAAAGTTGGATAAGTTAAACGCTTAAACAAAGTATATTTTTGAAATACAAATCCCATAAGAACGACTAAAACAGTGAACGCTCAACACTTTTCAACCCAACTCCTTTCCTCGTTTTCCTACGAAAAGATGATTTCTATAAAATCATTTCAACCTATTTGGTCGTTAGAAAAATTCCTCGTAATTGTTTACTCAGGTCGTAAACGCCTTCAACTGTTTTTTGATCTGCCGCGTTCGTTAAGATCGCAAAAGCGATTCCTGCTTCTGTAAAAATCAAACTGTGGCAATAAAAGGTTCCCGCACTACCATCGTGATAATGAACTGGGATTGCATCAATCGTAGTCCTTCCCCACCCGATTCCATACCTTCCAGCAGCTGCATTTGCGGTATGTAAAAACTGTACAGTTTTCGCAGGTAACAAATCATCTTCTCCCGCTAAACCTTTGAGTTGGAGCTGTAAAAACTTTGCATAATCTTGCGTACTCATATTAACCGCACCTGCCGCTGCAACCAAGGCATCAAGATGGTACTCACTATTTGGATCGTGCGGTGCGCCATCTAAATGCCCCCAAGGTTGATCTTGATCTTTCATCGCGGGCCAATCGTAACCTGCCTCAATTTTCAGGGGCGCAAAAAGATACGTTTTTAATAAATCTTCCCAAGCTTCTCCCGTCACCGCTTCGAGCATCGTACTTGCAATGGCGTAGCCTGCATTCGAATATGTATAACCGGTTGTTGGATCAATTTTTACTGGTTCTAACGTTAGTACCCATGCTGCAAATTTTTTCCTTCTTTCTACTATAGTTCCTTCTGCGGGAGGAATAATCATAAAATCGATGCCCGCAGTAAAGGGTTGAATCTGGGCACGGTGCGATAACAATTCTTGTAGCGTAATATTTTGATATGCGGGTTTGGTATTTGTTTTCCAATTTGGAAAAAGATCTAATACTTTAGTCTCCCATTTAATTTTACCCTCAGCCACCAGTTGCGCTGCCAAAAATCCCGTCATTGCTTTGGTATTGGAACCAAGGTGCATTCGATCAGTCACTGTTAGTTTTCCTTCCGCAGTTTGCTTGCGTTTTCCTTTTGCGGCAAGCCCTAGTATTTTCGCTTTGTCAACGACGACAACGGATAAGCCTGGCATTTGATAAGTGATCAGCGTTTTCGCTACTGCTTTTTCCAACGCTTCTTGTTGAGCCACAGCTTGATCACTTCCTTGTGCAACGGAAGAAGATAAGTATAGTAAAGCAAAGATTAGCAAAACATATTGATATGATTTTTTCATTTTGATATTTTAGGTTAAACGTTACCAAATAATTAATCCCGTAGAAGAGAAGAGAAGAGAAGAGAAATATTGATTTTTGAATATCTAATCTTGAATATTGATTGAAAAATGATCAAACGTTACCAAAAATGGACAACAAATCAATATTCAAGACTCCATTACTCAACATTCATTTTTTTAAAATAATTTGATGTGTTTAACCTATTGATATTTTTATAAGCTTAAACAAATCCCATTCTTCCCTTACACTTCTTAATTTTTCAAACCAAACAAATGTAGATAAAAAGATAAGAAAGTACTAAAATCTTTGACGAGCGTATAGAAATCATTGATCACCGTAGGAAATGACCTAGCTTTTCGACTAATCAATTGGTTTATCCTGCATTTTAAATCGAAGCTGTTTTAAAATGATATTAGAAGCCTTTACCTACCGGTATTACGATCTATTTTAAAACAACTTCGTCTAAAACTATTTTAAAATAAAGGCTAATAAAACGGATACTTTTTTAATTTTAGTAAAAAAAACCACGTTCTTTGAGACACTTGTTGAAATAATTTGCCAAGATACTAAAATCCATCATAAATGAAAGCCCTCATTCCTTTTGTGTTGCTCTTCCCCTTACTGTTCTGTGCTTGTAAAACAAGCAAGATTTCCACGAATCAAAAAGCGAGTGATGCCGAATTACGAACACACGCGGAGTTACTCTCAAAGAAGTACATTATCACTGACGGTCACGTAGATTTGCCCTACCGTTTGGCCGTAAAAAACTTTAGACTCAGTAAAGAATTATTGGGAATTCCCATCGACAGTGGCGAAGGAGATTTTGATTACAAAAGAGCTAAAGAAGGTGGCTTGGATGCACCTTTTATGTCTATTTATATTCCTGCTTCTTACCAAAAAACAGGTGGCGCTAAGCTTTACGCCGATTCTTTGATCAACTTAGTGCAAGCCATTATCAAAGAACATCCCGATAAATTTGCAGCGGGGAATACACCACAGCAAATTGCTACTAATTTCAAAAAAGGAATCCTCTCTTTACCAATGGGCATGGAAAACGGGGCGCCCATTGAAGATGATTTGGCAAATGTCCAGTATTTTTTTCAGCGAGGTATTCGCTACATTACGCTTACCCATTCCAAAGACAATCAAATTTGTGATTCTTCTTACGACGATAGCCATACTTATAACGGCTTGAGTGCCTTTGGTCGGAAAGTCGTGGCAGAAATGAATCGCGTTGGGATCATGATTGATATTTCTCACGTTTCGGATAGTACTTTTTATCAGGTGATGGAATTGACCAAGGCGCCGGTCATTGCCTCCCATTCTTCTTGCCGAAAATTTCTTCCAGATTTTGAAAGAAATATGAATGACGATATGATTCGCAAGTTGGCAAAAAATGATGGTGTCATCCACATTAACTTTGGCTCTACTTTTATTGACCTCAACGTTCGAGAAAATAATAATAAAAACCGACAGAAATTACGAACCTTACTCACCGATAAAGGAGTTGAGGCAAATTCTGACGCTGGTAAAGCGATCATTGAAAAATTTCGCAAAGAAAACCCTAGCCTCTACGCTGACGTAGAAACGGTTGCGAATCACATTGATCATGTAGTTTCTTTAGTGGGTGTGGATCACGTTGGTTTTGGTTCGGACTTTGACGGTGTTGGGGATTCTTTGCCAACTGGATTAAAAGATGTTTCAAAATTCCCTAATCTGATTTACGTACTTTTGAAAAGAGGATATTCGGAAGACGACATCGCGAAAATTTGTTATAAAAATACTTTTAGAGTTTGGAATCAGGTACAGCGCGTTGCTGGACAAATGTAATACATGAATCAACTTACTAAACCAAAGATTGACCTCAGTCTAATTCCGCTTTTTGTATACCTCCTACTCGTGGTCATCAACAACATCGTTGATCCTCGTTGGTTGGTCGCCGGCTGGAACAGCCAATTGAGTTGGGATGTTTTGGGTTACTATCTTTATCTACCTTCTGCGTTTATCTATCAAGATTTTTTTGACTTGGCTTATATTCCGGGGATTATGGAAACGTACGAGCCAAGCAGTTATTTCTACCAAGCACACAAAGCCGTCGGTTGTGATAATTATACGATGACCTATACGATGGGCTTGGCGATTTTGCTAATTCCATTTTTCTTTTTGGGTCACCTACTTGCTTTCCTTGGTGGTTTTCCGATGGATGGTTTCTCTAGTCCTTATGTTTTTGCTGCGTACTTCGGTGGCGTTTGTTATGCTTTCCTTGGGCTTTGGTATTTGCGGAAAGTATTACGACCTTATTTTTCAGATCAAATTGTGGCACTGAGTTTAAGCATTTTGGTAGTTGGAACTAATTTTTATCATTATTCCAACCACGAGGTATTGATGACGCATTTACCACTCTTTATGTTGAATGCAATTTTGATTTACAGCACGCATAAATGGCACGAGCAATATCGTTGGAAATATGTTTTTGGAATCGCCATCAGCTTGGGCTTAGCCGTTTTGATGCGTCCTTCCGAGATTCTTGCCGCCTTAGTACCTTTACTTTGGCAAGTGCACTCGCTGGAAAGCTTAAAGCAAAAAGTACAACTTGTGCTTAAACAAAAATGGCAATTACTCGCTTTGGTTGGTATTTGTTTTTTAATTGGTTTACCTCAGTTTTTATATTGGAAATGGACGACGGGACAGTTTTTTTATTACTCGTACCGAGAAGTTGGTTTCCGCTTTCACGATCCTTACTTAGAAGAAGGACTATTTAGTATTCGGAAAGGTTGGTTGGTTTATACACCTTTAATGGTGCTGAGTTTGCTCGGGCTGTGGCCCTTGTGGAAACAACACCGTAAGATTGCGCTCGCCTGTATTGCTTACACCATTTTGCATATCTACTTTGTCTTTAGCTTTGAAGTTTGGTGGTACGGAGGAAGTTTTGGCTGTCGGGTATTGGTGCAAAGTTACGCTTTATTTTGTTTTGCCATTGCCGCTTTTTTGAGTTTACCAATTTGGCGAAACCGCTTTGCCAAAATAATACTCGGGCTCGCCATCGTTGCGTGTACCTTACTGAATCAATTTCAAAACTGGCAATACAATCAATACTTTTTCTCGACGGAAGGCATGTCTCCTTATGTTTATAAATTAATTTTTGGACAAACGGAGCAAACCCGCGACATGGTTCGGCGCTTCGAAAATGTAGAAGTTTTTGACGAGCAGGAAATCATTTCGGAGAAAGAAGTTCTTTTCAGTAATTTTGAAATAGATAGCACGCAGCAACAAGTTTGGAATTACACCACACAAACGGCAGCTTCTGGTCAACAGTCTATACAAGTAGAACAAACGCATCCTTACTTGCAATTTTTTGAAGGCAGTATTAAAGATTTAACCATTCCAGAAAAAGCTGCGTTCCGCATTCAATTAAAGTCCAACTTTGACGAGTATGAATGGGATTATTATCGCTTTGCGAAAGTCGTAATTTCGTTTGCAAAAGCTGATGGAACGATCATTTACGAAAACTACGTACCAGTACAAAATTTGTCTGGACCGGAAGAAATTAAAAATCCAAATTACCTTTACGGTCTTCCGAAAGCTTGGTTTGAAATTACCTTCGATAAAAAAATTGAACTAAATAAATTAGCACCGACCGATCGTGTCAAAATCTTTGTCATGAATTTAGGCAACAAAGCTGTTTATATTGATGACTTTAAGATATCTTTACTTGAATTGAAATAATTCACCGATACTGAAAATACGAATTATTCCAAGCTATTATTGACCTGAGTGATTAAGTTCCTACAGATGCTACTTGGATTACTCAGCAAACCTTACCATTCTATGTATAAAATTTTATGTATCAGCTTTTGCTGCTTCTTTGCTTGCTCCTTGCAGGCACAACAAGTACCGAACCAATCTACTTTGCAGTTGGAAACCATTATGCAAGGAGAAAAATTTATTGGCTATTCGCCCGAACGCATTTTTTGGTCAGAAGATAGCCAATCGGTTTATTTCAACTGGAACCCAACGATGGATACATTGAGTAGTTTGTATCAAGTAAGTAGTAATGCTGCTAAACCTACAAAAGTAAGTTTGCAGGAAGAGATCGCCTTACCGAGTAGTCGTGGCACTTACAACAAAAAACGAAGTCATAAAGTATACAGTAAAAATGGTGATTTGTTTCTCTTGGATTTGGTAAAATCAAAAACCACACAAATTACAAATACGAGTGCTAGAGAAAGTAGCCCTATTTTTTCTGGCGACGAAAACTTGATTGTCTATCTAAAAAATAACAATTTTTATGCTTGGAACATTAAGCAAGGTACAACGACGCAATTAAGTGATTTCAATGCTGGTAAGAAAAAGAAAGAAGATAAAAACGAAGCGTACGAGCAATGGCTAGAAGATGATCAACTCAGCAATTTTGACATTTTGCAAGAACGAAAAGCAAAGCGAGAAGCACGCGAAAGAAAATCCGATTTGCGACAAGCAGACCGACCAAAAACTATTTATTACGGCAGTAAAAGAATCGGTAATCTTCGCATCAGTCCAGACCTCAACTACATTACCTATCGCTTAACTAAAAATGCCAAAGCTAAAAACACCGACGTCCCGAATTACGTCACCGAATCTGGTTACACCGAAAAATTACGCGCGCGCGAAAAAGTTGGTAGTCCGCAAGATACCTACGAAATGGGAATTTACGATCTAAAAAAAGATACTTCCTACCTCGTCGATCCCAGTCAGATAAAAGGTATCTACGAAAAACCTAAATTTTTAAAAGCATATTATAACGGTAAAAAACCTTACGAAACGAAATTCAAAAAACCTCGACAAACAATTATTCACGGTCCCGTTTTTTCGGAAGATGGAAAAGCCTTAGTTGATATTCGTACGATGGATAATAAAGATCGTTGGATCATGTTGCTCGACCTTGCAACGGGAAAACTCCAAAATTTAGATCGCCAGCACGACGATGCGTGGATTGGAGGACCGGGGATTTCAAGCTGGAATTTTGTGCAAGGTAACATGGGTTGGCTCGCCGATAATCAGACGGTTTGGTATCAATCGGAAACCACTGGTTACTCTCATCTTTATACTCAAAATATTACACAAGGCAAGAAAAAAGCATTAACCAAAGGCAAATTCGAAATTTTAGACGCACAACTTTCTCAAGATAAAACGGCCTTTTATTTGCGTTCGAACCAAGCAACGCCACATCAACAGCATTTCTATAAATTAACACTTGCAGATAAAAAAATGACTCAGATTACGAGTCTTCCCGGCAATCATCAAGTTACGCTTTCGCCCGACGAAAAGCAGTTGGCTATTCGTTATTCCTACAGCAATCAACCTTGGGAACTTTACCTCATGCCCAACCAAGCGAATGCTGTTGCTAAGCGTGTAACCAATTCTACCACCAAAGCCTTCCAAGCTTATTCGTGGCGAGACCCTGAGATTGTTCACTTCACCGCAAAAGATAAAACGAAAGTTCCGGCCCGTATTTATCGACCAAAAAACCCTACAAAGAAAGGACCAGCGATCATTTTTGTACACGGTGCAGGTTATTTACAAAACGTACATCAGTGGTGGAGCGGCTACTACCGCGAATTTATGTTTCACAATATGCTAGCCGATAATGGCTACACCGTTTTGGATATTGACTACCGAGCAAGTGCGGGATATGGTCGAGATTGGCGAACCGCAATTTATCAATTTATGGGCGGCAAAGACCTCGAAGACCAAATCGATGGCGCTCAGTTCTTAGTTGATGAATATGACATTGATCCCGAACGCATTGGTATTTATGGCGGTTCTTACGGAGGCTTTATTACCTTGATGGCACAATTTACGAAGCCCGGCGTTTTTAAATCGGGAGCAGCTTTGCGTTCCGTGACTGATTGGGCGCATTACAATCATCCTTATACTTCTAATATTCTCAATACTCCTCTGTTGGATAGCCTTGCTTATCGCAAAAGTTCCCCCATTTATCACGCCGAGGGATTGCAAGATAATTTATTGATTCTTCATGGCATGATTGACACCAACGTACAATTTCAAGACGTCGTACGCTTGGCGCAACGATTAATTGAATTGGGGAAAGATGACTGGGAATTTGCCGTTTTTCCAATGGAGCGACACGGCTTTGTAGAATCGACAAGTTGGACAGATGAATACAAGCGAATTTTCAAGCTTTTCCAGCAAACCTTGAAGTAGGTGGTAACCGTCGAAGCAACGCGATAAATTACTATTTGTTAAATAACTTTTGCCCTGCCTTGCTTTTGCTCAAGGAACAAAAGCAAGGCAATTTTATTTTAAGTCAATACTTTTCTACTTTTTTACTACAACTTAGAAGATTCGCCCTCTTTTTAGAAAAAAATTATTAAAATGATATTTTTTAGACATCAAAATGATATTATTACAATAGTTTTATACTATCTTTATGATATCAAAATAACACTATTACAATATCTAAATAATTCTACAACGGAAACCAACAATTATCACTTGAACGCATTTTAAACTTACACTTCGCCAGAAGCTTTGCTGATACGCAAGTATTCCTGAGTTTTTGTCTCGTCTAATACCAAAATCCATTTCAACCGTTAGTTATTCCAGCAAGAGAATTATTACTACACTAGAAACACTCATTTGAAAATCCTTGCCTATGGCTAAGAAAAAATTCGTACTGCGCGTCGATGAAGAGACGATGAAAGCAGTGGAGCAATGGGCTCACGCAGAATTTCGAAGCGTGAATGGCCAAATAGAATGGATGATTAACAAATGCCTCAAAGAAGCTCAACAACAACAATTACAGAAAAGAAAGTCAGAACAATAAGGCCATATTAGTAATAACTTTTTGCGCTGACGGTTCGTGTTTCGGTTTTTTCCTTGAAAGGAGACTGATCACATACCTCTCACTACTTTAGTGAACACTATATCCTGTTCAAATCTTTGAAAAATAAGAGAACAGCAAACAAAACGACGTATGACTTAAATTCCCACTTGGTTCAAATCCCTTTGTATCAGGTGGGAATTTTTTTTCTCCTTTCTTTTGCATTTTTTTGCCTTCTACCCTAATAAATCTTGCATAATTTGATAACACTCATAAAGATAAGGATCTTGCTTAAGCTGCTGCAGTCGAGGAATTTTAGCTTGTTTTTGGGCAGAAGAATCGGGTAAGATTAAGTCTTCGGCACACAAATCCACTTTGAAGTCAGGTAAGGTTTTATAAATCTGTTCATACTGTTTAATGGCTGCTTTTTCAGTTTTGAGACTAGCTTGGTAAGCAGCGTAACTTAAACTCACTTTCCCTGTTTCTTGTTTCTTTTTTATCGCTTTCGCCTTCTGGTCAGCGAGTTGAAAACGGGGATTATTTTGTACTCGTTTTTGACTACGTAATTTACATTGTTGGATATTTTTAATTTGATTAACTGTTTGCAGACAAACCGTTCGAGGCAAAGTATTATTTGACACTGCGTAGGGATATATTCGCTCCCCTGTCAATACATAAGTATCATCATCTGGTAAAACGATATCCGCTAGAATACCTGTCCGTTGTGGCGAACGACCACTTCCCGTATAAAATCGACCAATCGTCATCTTAATTTCTCCCGCCGCGATCCGTCTTCCTTCTTTTTCAAGATCAATCGGATAAAACCGCTGCATCGTTCCTTTTCCATAAGTGGCCTTACTACCAACGATCAAAGCCCTTTGATAATCTTGTAAAGTTCCCGCACAAAGTTCCGAAGCGGAGCTACTACGCGTGTTCACCATCACAATCAATTTACCCGCATAAAAAGCCGGACCATCCGTATCTTCATAACTACGCTGCGTACCATCCCGATAGGCAACCTGCATGACAGTTCCTTCGTCCAAAAAGTAGCTAATAATATCTATTGCTTCCCGAGAACTCCCGCCTTGATTGTTTCTCAAATCCAGAATAAGTCCCGTAGCCTTATTCTTCTCCAAAACTTCGATTGCTTGCCGAACGTGTAGCGCCGCTCCTTCCTCGCCGGTATAAAAGCGTGGCAAACGCAAGTATCCAATCTTACGCTGATCCGCTTCCGTAGAAAGTAAGAAAGAGGTAGCTAAATCAAATTTCATCGCTGCTCGCGAAAGGGTAACCAGTTGAATACTTTGATCCATTTTTTGAATTTTCAACTGCACTTGACTACCTTCCGTTCCTCTCAACTGCGCTAGAATAGCCTCCATTGATTTACCAAAAGTAGGTTCGTTCGTCGCGCCCAATTCACCAATTCCTAGCAGCAAATCTCCCACTTCTACTTGCTTCGTTTTCCAAGCGGGACTACCAATCATTAGTTTCGTAATTTCAGGATAAGCATCTTTGAGTTTAAGGTTAATACCGATGCCGACTAGCGTTCGAGTGTACGCTGCATCCCATGCTGCTTTTTTTTCGAGTGATAGATATTGGGTTTGTGCATCTTGCAATTTTAAATACGTATTCAAGTATTGATTCCGCCGTACTTCGGGGGAAATTGCTCCTTTCCTTTTAAAATCTTGCTGATACTTTACACGGAGTTTTTCGATCGCTAGTTGTTCACGCTTCTTAAAATCCCCCGTTTGCTCACCAGTAGAAAGCAACTGCAATAAATCATATTTTATCTTTTTCCGCCAACGCTCGGTTAAGGCTACCTCGTTTTCAGACCAAGCACGTTGACTAGGATTCGTGGTAAAGTTTTCTTCGATGGTGAAATCAAATCCTTCTTGGAAAAGTTTTTGGCAAATGTTTTTCACTTTGGTTTGTGCGGCTAGCAAGCGTTGTTGTGTTGCTGCAAAAAAGTCATATTGCCCTGCTGCTAATTCCTTCGCAATCTCCTTTTCAAAACTGACTAGTTGCTTTAAATCTTCTTGCGTCAACCAAAGTTTCGCTGGATCAATTTCAGCTAGATACAAGGCATACATTTCTTCCGACAACTGATCGTCAAAACTGCGAACTTGTAGATGGTTTTCTTGGGTCGTTGTGATGATTTCCTTGAGTAAGGCTTCGGCTTCTGGGTTGCCTTTCGGCAAAAAAGCTACACAAGCGCTAATTCCGAAAAAGAGTAGTAAACTGAATTTATTGGGCATAAGTTCGAATGGTGTTTTATTGATGTTTATAGCTTCCTTCGGGTTCTAAAATACAATTCTTTGATGTTTATTTTTGTTAATGGGTTGGTAATGAGATGTTAATGTTTTCAGACTAACCCTTAGACTTTTTTTGCCAAAAGCGCCTAGCCTATCACTACCAAATGATTAATTCTGCCATTTACCAAAACCCCAATAAAAAAGCGCTACCTGACTCTCCTAAGTCCAATAGCGCTTCGTATATTTTTAATCAACAAAAAACCTATCGCTTCACAATTTTTTGCGTAAAGCTCCCCGTTTCCGTTTGTAATTGGAGCAAGTAAACACCTGCCGTTAAGTTATTTAATTGAATCGTTTTTGACCATTGTCCATCAACTTGTTGCGTCGTTTGGTAAACGGTTTTTCCGAGTAAGTCTAGCACTTGAACCTTCAGTCTAGTACTTTCCGTCAATTCAATATTCAATTCGAATTGATCAGAGAAAGGATTTGGCTGGATAGAAAACGCTTTTACTGAACGTAAATCTTCTAATCCAACTACCGTTACGTTTAGACTAATTGAAATGCTTGTACAACCAAAAACATTGGTAACTTCTACGGTGTAGTCCCCAGATTCTGTGGCAGTATAATTTTCACTTGTGCCATCAATAATCAAATTCCCATTGAGGTACCATTGATACGCCGTTGCACCGGCAGCCGTAGATAAATCATTCCCATTCGCGGTAATCGTAGGTACTGCTGGAGACGCACTTGAGCCAACCGAAATAGAGGCTACTTGTGAACAACCCGCATCAGAGGTAATCGTTACCGAATAATTACCTGGTGCCAAATCTGTTAACTCGGCCGTAGTCGCACTATTAGACCACAAAAGCGAATAAGGCATTGCGCCTACTGCTGGCACGCACAAGTTGATCGTTCCGTCAGCATTATTTTCACAGCTTGCATCCGTTTTGGTCAAAGACTGATTAAAAGCTGTTGGACAATTTGGTGTTGTCATTCGATAAATGGTTCCATTATCTCTAACGGCATATAATTCACCATTAATATCTTCGCCGAAAGCTACTAGGAAACCAGGGAATTGCCCTACTTGGCTATTGTCCCAGCCACCATCACAATCTGGCGAAATAGCCCACATTCGACCAGAGCAATAATCTCCGTAAAAATAATAGCCTTGCATATTGGGGTAATTACTTCCTCGGTAAACATATCCGCCCGTCACGGAGCAATGGGTAAATCCGTTGTGATTGTAATCGTGGATTGCCGCTACGTAGTCTCCCGCAGGACCGCAGCCTCCCGTATCAAAAGGATTATTTCCTTCGTAACAACGCCAGCCATAATTTTCTCCTCCGGTGCTATTTGCAGGTTGAAAATCTATTTCTTCCCAAACGTTCTGTCCTACATCACCAATCCACATATCTCCCGTGGTTCGATCAAAACTAAATCGCCAAGGATTTCGTAAACCGATCGCCCAGATTTCATCACGGACATTAGCGTCTCCTACAAATGGATTATCCGCAGGAATAGCGTAAGGGTTGCCATTATCAACATCAATTCGTAGCATTTTTCCAAGGAAAGATTGTGTATTCTGAGCAAAGTTTTGTGGATCGCCACCACTTCCTCCATCGCCGAAACCACAATATAAATAACCATCTGGTCCAAAGTGTAAATCTCCACCGTTGTGGTTCCAATACGGTTGATCTACCGTAAGGAGCTCCAATTCACTATTTGGATCTGCTACGTTAGGGTTTCCTGAATTGACACTGTAACGAGCGATTTTTGAATCTCCATTATTAGCCGTATAGTTAATGTAGAAGTAGCCGTTGTTGGCATAATTTGGATGAAAATCTAGTCCTAACAAACCACGTTCATTTGGACTATCACTTACATTACCGCTAATATCTAAAAATGGAGTAGCAAGTAAAGTACCGCTGGCATCAATTACTCTGATTCTACCCGATCGCTCTATCACGAATAAACGATCATCGCCTGCGTGAGAAATCTCGATGGGCTCGTCGAGTCCAGTGACAAAACTCTCAAAATTAATCGACGGTTGTGCCGTTAGCGATATCATGCTAACCAGTACTAAAGCAATTTGTAAAGTAAATCTACGCTTCATGAATATTTTTTTTTGGATAAATAATAACGAACGTAAGCAAGTGGTTCAAACCTTGAGAAAAGCTTGCTCCCTAACTTACGCGATAAGCACAAATTAAATAAAGTATCTCACTTTTCAGCGATAAAGTAGCATTCTGAAACGAACTTTACATTTTAGCGTCTTTTCCTAGGGTTGATGAATGATTTTTTGGCTAATCCGTTGCCCCGCGGATGCTAAATGGTAAAAGTAAATTCCTGCGCCGGGTAAGTCTGTTTGGCGAAGTAGAAGGAGTTGTTTGCCCGCAACATAGGTTTCTTCGTGCTCGTACACTAATTTTCCGGTAAGGTCATAAACCTCAAACTTTACTAAACTGGTTTTGCTTAGCGCAAAATGGATCGCAGTTTCCGTAGCAAAAGGATTAGGATATTGTTCGAGCAAACTTAAGCTTTGAGTTACCGCTTTTGGCTGATCAAAACGTAAGGCAAGTCCCCACGTTTTACCATCCGCTTCGTAAGCATTCTTCGATAAATGACGAGCAGACAAACGCAAATGTTCACTTAGTTTCCCTGCTTTTAGTGCTTTAAACTGTACCGTAAACACCGCATCTTTCGGGCGTAAATCTTTGGTGAAATCTTGCATCCACAACGCACTTAAAATACCTTCTTCCAGATAACGACCGCCAAATTGATGTGGATTATTTGTCAGGGTTTGGGATGCTGTGCTTTCTAAAGCTAGAAAATCAGTATCAAAATTCAATTCAAATTGATACGCCGCAATCTTTTCCAAATCCGTTAACCGAAAATCTACCGTTACGATCCTTCCCTCTTCTAATACTTGTTCCTCCGTGTAAAAGTATTTGTCTTCTAGTTTTGGTGGTCGATTGGATAAATTGGCATTTAAAGTCATATCTCCTACTTTCATCGCAATAAAGTCTACCATCGTCGTATCTGCAGTTAGATCTGAAAGTATCACCGATTCGGGGAAATTTGTTCCCAATGGAAATTGTGGATTGGCAAAAACGTGGGATTTTGGAATAAAGCGCCAAGAAGTATTATTACTAAAGTCATCCAACAAATTAAGAATAATACGCTGTAACTCAAATACATCTAATACCGAAACACTCCCACTTTGATCCACATCTGCCGCAATGATTTGGTAAGGAGAGTCTAAGTAATTGATGTTTAAAATATGTTGCTGCATCAAGAAAACATCCAGCACAGAAACACCCGCGCTGGGGTTATTATCATTAAAAGGTTGGATTACATAATCTCCTAGTGCCAAATCTTCAAAGGCATAACTACCATCCGCAAGGGTCAATGTTGAATCTACGTTTGTGCAGTTCACTTGTGCATTCGCGATCACTACTCCATTCTCTTTTTCTACTTTCCCAAAAATATTGACACTTGCTAAAGGTTCTAACACACAGAGCAGACCATCCATTTCCGTCGTAGGGATTTTAATAGATACGCCATTAATTTGCCGAAAGGCATTGCGTTGAATTGGATTATCTGTAAAAACGATTGGTGTGCAATCTCCTCCCGTTCCCGTTATTTCTATCACGAGATAAAACAGGATCGTTTCGTCTGGTAAGGAAATACCATTTGGATTGGCCACACTCCAATCACAAGTCAAGGTCTCGTCCGTAACGTTGAAATTAGCATTTGATAAACCTCCGAGGTTAAAACTAGTTGCACCTAAAAACTTCGCCGTCGTCGTATTCTCCAAGCGCAACGAAAATTGAAAAGCACTTATTGCTGTAAACTGATTCACCCGTACCGGAACCTGCATCAATTGTCCAACTTCTCCATCCAACGCTTCTACCTCAAAATCCAATAAAGCCTCGTTCGGATCAAGTACGATAATTCCTTTACAATTCGTATCCGTTCCGCAATCATTGGTAACTGTCAAGCAGAGGTTGTAATATCCACTCCAAGTATAGTTGTAATTAGGTGTTGCCATCGTGCTCGTATTTCCGTCACCAAAATCCCAGAGATAACTAACGGCGTTACTGGAGTTGTTATTTAAATTTAATCCTAAACCCGTCGTACTTTGATTGAAATCCGCGAGCGGATTTTCTCCAACATTTACAATAGTAATATTTTGAGTAAAGACACAACTTGCGGCATCGACAAGCGTGAGTGCATAAACACCAGCACTTAGATTATTAAAAAACCCGCTTGTATTCGTTGTATTTCCAACTTCGTAAGTATAAGGAGGAAGTCCACCCGTTGGAACAATATTGATGGTGCCGTTGCCGCCCAGACAAGTTTCATCGGTTACCATCAAGGTACCAATAGCAGGAATCCCCGAATTACTAATATCAACGGAGACAATACTGGTGCAAGCCGCTGCATCCGTTACCGTAATGGCATAATTACCTTCTGTAAGTCCTGTAAAAATGGAGTTGTCCGTCGGACCATCTCCCCAGTCAAATTGGTAAGGACTTAGTCCACCCATTACACTAACTTCAATACTTCCATTGCCGAGGTTACAACTGGCATTCGTTTGTGAAACGAGCTGTAAATCAGGAGCATCGCTATCTCCAACGATAACTTCTGAAGTAGTACTACAAGCATTTACATCACTAACGGTAAGGTTATAGGTTCCTGCGGCAAGGTCAGAAAAAATAGCATTACTATTAGCGCCATTTCCTAAATCATAGCTATAAGGTGGCGCACCACCTACTACGGAAACGGCAAGGTAACCGTTATCTATTGCACAAGTTGTAGCCTGCAAACTATCAATTTGTATCGCTGGAATCCCACGATTTTCAATGAGTAAGTTGTAATAAATAGAACAATTATTGATCAAATCGCTAATCGTAACGGTGTAGTTCCCAGGAGCTATATTAGTAATAATAGGATTGGCAGATTGACCATTACCCGCGCCTAGGTCGTAAGAATAAAAACCACTTCCCCCCAAGATATTAAAGGTTACTGCACCATTTGCGCCGCCGCAAGAAGCATGATTGAAATGACTGATGCTAACGGTAATACCACAACCAACCGTTAAAGAATTGCAAACCCCAAAATCAGAACTGCTACCATCTTCGTCCGTAGCAAGCGCTGTAATCACATCGTTAGAAGCTAAGTTGATACCATTGGCGAAAGGCGGTGTTAAACTCCAATTCCCGTTGCTGGCAATCGCCGTTCCTAGATAAGTAGCTCCTTGACATAATTCCGTACAAGTATTATCCGCTACTCGAAATACCTCTACACGAGCTCCCGCAGCAGCCTGTCCCGCAATAACATTGGTTTGAATCAAATTAATACTTGGTGCTTGTGGATAATTGTTTGCGTTGACTTGCAAGCGAATTGGATCCAGTGTGTTGCAATACATTTCGTTGCGACGAAAAGAACAAGCCTCCGAATTAGTACTTAGATTAATACCGATGAGATGATGCGCGATAATATTACCCGCACCAGCTTGTTCGCCGCCAATTTGATTGTGGTCGCCGCCGTTTTGGACAATTACGCCACAGTACTCATTTCCTAAGGTAGATTGTTGTTCATAGTCAGTCCCTAAAACATTTCCTACGACTTTGCAATAACTCGCGCCGTTGCGAAGTACGATGGCGCAACCATTCCATGGCCCAGTATTGGGGAGATCGGGAAAATAGTCTTGTTCCCAGCCATTATTGTAAACCACATTTCCTTGATTGACACCTCCTATTTGGCAGTAATTCGCTGCCGTAACATCAATTCCATCATCGGGAAAATTAACAATTTCTAAACCGTAGATCGCACAAAAGTCGGCTTGAATCCAGAGCGCATCAATGGGAGCTGTCCAAGCGTAAAAAGCACCATCAAGTACAATTCTGGGTTGATAGTTGCTACCGTTACCAAAAATAGCGTGCGTTGTTCCATCAATTGTCGTTCCGGGATCCGTAAGGGCAGGCAAAGGCAAGCCCGTCATTTGACCAACTTTGATCGTGTCTTTTATATTTCCAAGATTAAATTTAATCGTATTTGCTCCCGGTGTAGCATTCGCACATGCTATAGCTGCACGGAGTGATCCTACACCATCGTCATTCGTATTTTGCACCCAAATATTTCCGAGGTCATCGGTACAAGCAGAAGTAGCTCCAAAGGTATTGCAAATGGCAAAGGCAGAACTATTTCCAAGAGCATCTCTTGCCAAAGCCGTAACTCTTTCTCCGGGACTCAATGTGTAATTGTCAGCGAAGGGTGCATTCAAAGTCCACGTACCATCAATTGTATTGGTCGTTCCGAGGTATGTTTTACCTTGTCGACAAGGAGCATTGCCACAGGTTGAATGGTCTACTGCAAAGACCTCAATCACGGCATCTGCGGCGGCAAATCCACTAATTGCATTTGCAGTAACTTGATTGATTAGCGGCTCCTGAGCATTCAAGTTACCATTATTAACCAGTTGAATCGGGATGCTATCGTTGCAGAAAAAAGAATTTTGTACCAATTGACAGGCAAAAGCATTAGATATGCGTACCCCGACGGCTTGGTAAGCGATGATGTTGGATTCCCCCGGTAGACTTCCGCCTATTAGGTTAAAATTACTATTGGTTCGATTGATGATTCCGCAATATTCGTTGCTGAGGGAAGGACTTAAGGTTTCATCCGTTCCGATAATGTTTCCTTGAACGATGCAATTAGAGGCACCATTTCGCAGTACGATTCCACAGCCTTCCCAAGGTCCGGGCGTAGCATCTGGGAATTCGTCTTGTTCCGCACCGTTGGCATAAATAATATTTCCTTTATTGGGTGCACCAATAATACAATAATCTGCTTGATTAACATCAATCCCATCATCGGGGAAATTTCTGATTTCTAATCCGTATACTTCACAATAACTAGCCCTGACCCAGAGTGCGTTGATGGCATTCGTCCAATTGTGCTGACTGCCATCCAAGATTACCTTAGGACTAAAATCTCCATTACTCCCGAACCCAGCTTGTGTTGTCCCATCGATAATAGTTCCTGAACTCAGCAAAGCGGGTAATTCTAATCCCGTACTTGCGCCAACATAAATAATGTGGTCTTCACTGCCCGGCAGATTAAAAATAATGGTACTTTCCCCTGAGCTAGCATTCGCACAGTGGATCGCTGCGCGAAGAGAACCGGGACCGGCGTCGTCAATATTATCGACGGTAATAGTTCCATTGGGCGCGACACAGTTAGATTGTGCCCAAATTGAAGAAAGCGAGAAAAAGAATACACTAAAGCTTAAGATAAAGATCTGGCGCATAGGGAATCGGTTTTTTGAGTGATTATGTTCTGGAATTTCTACGTAAATACCTAAAACTAGCCTTAACAGGCGGAGCGAAGTCTTCATTTGTCAACGGACAAATGCTGTAAGCTACCTAGTTTGCACTAGCGTTCATAAGGTCTACAAGGGGTTGGGTGTCTTGATACTAAGTAATGGGTTGGTTTCGGTTTTGGTTTTTTATAACGAAACAGCAAATTGAGTAAAGCAATTAAGTACAATCTATTTAAAAGCTAAACGCTGCAAATGCGGTCTAATTAAAAGCTAAAATAACAAAAATGTATTGATCTATTGGCAATGCCATTTATATATTAATTTATAGAAATTAACATTTTATACATACTTGTGTTTTCTCAAGTGACAAAAGCGAAAAAATATGTTATAATAACTTCTATCCTTCGATAAAAGGACTTATCTTTACAGCGCAAAATACCAAAACAGTTATCCTTTTAGAGGGTATTCAAACTTTCACTTGTAGTTTCCTAATTGGTAAATTTAGTTTCACGCTTCGTTAAAATTCTTGCTAACGCTTTTGCATGGCTTGCTTTTCACTTCGCTCTAACTCAATTTCCTTTCTTTTACTATAACCGTGAAATCTTTACCGTCCTCTTACTTACCCTCCGATTTTAAAGAAAAAAACAGGTATACGGCAGCATATTTGCATTATCCTCTTGGTAAGGTTTACTGATATGTTTCGTATTTACTGGGGGGAAGTAATTATATTTTGCCACGCTATTTGAACATATTTATCCAAGTGCGACCAATTCTTTTGGTAAATGCACGAAAGAATAGACTTTACAATATTTGTTCAGCAATTTTGCTGACAATCCCATGAACTTATGCGATGAAAGAATTATCTTTTTACTGCACACTTATTCTTACGTCAATTTTATACTGCTCTTTTTCTTCTCTCGCAGAAGAAAAGACTACACTTGTATCAACTGCTTTCCCGACTGTTTCCGAATATATTGCTCCTGCTTCTCCGCTTAATGATTCTTTAGCCCTCGTTGCCATTTACAACGCAACCGGCGGTAGTGCTTGGAGCATTAGTTGGAACTTAAGTGCTCCCATAAATACTTGGAACGGCATTACCTTCAACGGTGATGGCTGTGTTACGGAACTATTTTTAGACAATAATAACTTAACGGGCAGCTTACCTCCTGAGATCGGAAACCTTAGTCAATTGGAAATTTTACACCTTGACAATAACCAACTCACCGGAAGTTTACCACCAGAAATTGGAAACCTCGCCCAACTAGAAATCGCTTTTTTAGATGACAATGATTTTACTGGTTCCATTCCTAATACTTGGGGTAACCTCAATAAGCTAATTACCCTTTTCCTTGATAATAATATGCTAAGCGGCGCTGTTCCCATCGAATTTGCCAGCTTAGACAATTTACAAAATTTTGATTTTTTCAATAATAATATTGATAGCCTACCCGATTTAACGCTCGTCAATACTTTACAACCTAACAAGTTTAGAGTTTTTGGAAATCAATTGAGCTTCGACGATATTTTGCCAAATCTTGGTGCACCCTTAGCGACGAACTACGCGCCACAAGACTCTTTTCTTACCAAGACAACCGTTACCGTTAGTCCTGGAACCAATTATGACATTGATCTGGGCATTGACGAAGGTATTAGTTCTAATGTTTATCAATGGTTTAAAGATGGCTTCCCATATACCATTGGCAATAGCCACAAACTGAATTTCCCTTCCATTACCTTTGGTGATGCCGGAACATACTGGTGTACCGTTACTAACCCTAACGCTCCTCTACTCACATTGCACAGTAGATGCGTTACGATTAACGTAGGTTGTACGATTGTACTGGGAACTTATATGCCAACGTTATGTCCTGGTGAAAGTATAGAAATTGGTGGCATTACTTACAATGCTTCCAATCCTGCGGGAAATGATTTTTTACCCGGTGCGAGTCAAGCTGGCTGTGATTCTTTAACGAATATTCAAATTCTTTTTTACGATCCAATTAGTTTTGATTTTGATGCCTTGCTTTGTACTGGCGATACGATTGTCGTCAACGGAAATAGTTATCATCAAGGAAATCCCACGGGAACCGAAGTGCTGGCCAACGCTGCCGCTAATGGCTGTGATTCTACGGTAAACATAGATCTTACTTTCATTACGCCCGTTTCTTCGGGTAGCTTAACCCAAGTTATTTGCCCTGGAGACAACTTAGAAATTAATGGCACTAACTATAATCAAGCAAACCCCTCCGGAACTGAAATCTTAGCGAATGCCGCTTTTAATGGCTGTGATTCGATTGTGATGATCACGCTTAGTTTCCACCCTGTTTCCATCAGTTATTTTCATCGTACCTTTTGCACCGGAGAAGAAGTAATAATCAACGGAACTGCGTACAATGAAAGTAATCCATCCGGAGTAGAAGTCTTGGCTAATCAAAGTTACTTGAGTTGCGATTCAATCGTTGACATCGAATTAAGTTTTGATGCTGCCGTAACCTTTGACTTGACGACGACCTTATGTGAAGGCGAGTCGGTAAGCGTCAATGGTACAACTTACGATCAAGGAAATCCGACGGGAACCGAAAATATGCCTAACGCTTCGTACCTAGGTTGTGACTCCATCGTTAATGTAAACCTTAGTTTTTATCTTCCCACTCCGGGGCAATTAATGCCAGCGTTGTGTGTCGGCGAAAGTATTGTCATCAACGGCGTTACTTATAATGCAAGTAACCCTTCTGGTATACAAACGCTAACAGGAGAAGCACTTTTTGGTTGCGATTCTACCTTACAAATTGATCTCGTATTCTTAGCATTGCCAACACATACCATTGAAACAAATCTCTGCGAAGGGGAAAGTATCGTCGTCAATGGCGTCACTTATAATCAGAGTAATCCAATAGGAATGGAGACTTTAACCGGAGCTGCCGCCAATGGTTGTGACTCTTTAATTATGGTTGATTTGAATTTTTACCCCGCAGCAACGGAACTCATTCAAACCACTTTATGCGAAGCAGATAGTCTGATAGTAAATGGAACGATTTATCATCAAAGTAATCCTAGCGGAACCGAAATAATTACCAACGGTAGTTATACCAATTGTGATTCTATCGTGCAAATAGATTTGAGTTTTCACCCCGCAGCTATCAATAATATTGAACAGTTACTTTGTGACGGAGAAAACTTAATCGTTAATGGTACGACTTACAACGAAGCAAATCCTACAGGAACAGAAATATTAAACGGACAGTCTTTTCGTGCTTGCGACTCAACTATTGTGATTAATTTGAGCTTTCATCCCGCAGCAACTACACTCATTCAAACCACTTTATGTGCTGGAGAAAGTATGACGATCAATGGCACCGTTTACGACGAGACCAACTCAAGCGATATTATTACGCTCAACAATGCTAGTTTTACTGGCTGTGACTCTACCATTACGGTTAACTTGAGTTTTTATCCCGTAGCAACGAGCCTCATTCAAACGACCTTTTGCGGTAATGAAAGCATTGTTGTAAATGGCAATACTTATAATAACACAAACCCTAGCGGCGTCGAAGTTTTAAGCAATGCAAGCTTTACCAATTGTGATTCTACGATTACCATTGATTTAAATTTTCTCAACCCAAGTACTACTACACTAGCAGAAACACTTTGTGCCGGTAGTACTCGCATTGTCAACGGAACTACTTACAACGAAGCAAATCCTTCAGGAGTAGAAACCATTCTGAATGGTGCCGTCAATGGCTGTGATTCTATCATTACCGTTAATTTGAGTTTTTATGATCCAGCAATTAATAACCTTAATGCTGCCCTTTGTGAAGGAGCAAGCCTACTGATTAATAATGTCATTTACAACGAAGCAAATCCAAGTGGAACTGAAGTCATTCCCAGTGGAAACTGGAAAGGTTGTGATTCTACCATTGTTGTAAATTTAATTTTCACCCAAGAAGCCACAGGAGATTTCACCCCTACTTTGTGCCAAGGAGAGAGCGTAATCGTCAATGGTACGCTATACGACCAAGCAAATCCGACGGGAACCGAAACTATTATTAATGGAAGTTTCTTCGGTTGTGATTCCGTCATCAATGTCAGTTTAAACTTCCTTACGCCCGCGACTTTCGATTATCAAACAACACTTTGTGCCGAAGCTTCCGTAGTTATTAATGGAACGATTTATAATCAAACAAATCCAACGGGCGTAGAAGTTTTAGCAAATGCAAATTACCTAGGTTGCGATTCAACGATTAATGTGAATTTGGACTTTTACGCTGCCGCGACAACTACCCTTACGACCAGTTTATGTGCCAATGAAAGTCTTACCATCAACGGTACCATTTACAACGCGACGAATCCGACGGGAACCGAGATTTTAGCAAATGCTAGTTTCTTGGGCTGCGATTCAACAATTACGGTAGCCCTCAATTTTTACGCTGTGCCAATCGGAGATTTTTCCCCCCAATTATGCGCGGGAGAAAGTGTCGTTGTTAATGGAATGCTTTACAACGAAGCCAATCCGACGGGGAATACAATTTTAAATGATGCTAGTTATTTAGGGTGTGACTCTACGGTCAATGTTAACTTGAGCTTTTATCCTCCGGCGATGCACGAGATTGAGATGATGTTATGCAACGGAGCGAGTATTGTTGTCAACGGCACCATTTACAACCAAGCTAACCCGAGTGGTACCGAAATTTTATCCGGTGCTAGTTTTAGAAATTGTGATTCCATCATTACGATTGACCTTGACTTCCAAAGTCAAGTAGTCGGAAATTTCACCCCTACTTTGTGTGCGGATGAAACTTTGGTTATTAATGGTACAACTTATGATGCGACGAATCCAACGGGCTCCGAACTTATGATCAATGGCAGTTTCTTAGGTTGCGACTCGCTAACCAATATCGCACTCAGCTTTTATCCTGCGGTACAAACAAACCTTAATCAGACGCTATGCGCAACGGAAAGTATTACCGTTAATGGAACAATATACAACCAAGCCAATCCAACGGGCGTAGAGATCTTGGAAAATGCTAGTTTCCTGACTTGCGATTCCACGGTTAATATTAACCTTAGCTTTTTAGAAACGTCCACTACGCTACTGAATGAAACTATTTGCGAAGGGAATAACGTTGTGATCAATGGCGTTGCCTACGCAGAAAGTGGAACTTTTACAGAAACACTAATCAACGGAAGTAGTAATGGTTGCGATAGTGTGATTAGTTTAGTACTTACGGTTATTTCCCCCACTCAACTTCCAAGCGCAAATGTAGGAGAAGATTTAAACAGTTGTGAAGATGCTATCCTTTTACAAGGAAATCAGCCTGCTACAACAACTGGAAATTGGTCAAGTTTGAGCACCGCGATTCTTGAGAATCCTACACAAACGACCACGATGGCAAATAATCTCATTACGGGAGAGAATCGTTTTATCTGGACACTTTCTACGGATGTCTGTCCCGATTATACTAGTGATACGCTAGTCGTCCAACGCGAGCAAGTACCTATTACCAACGATGACCAAATTGAGATGGACGTTGCAGAATTGAGTATTGATATTTCCATCGCGGCGAATGATGTAGTTGACCAGATGGAAGATTGGGAGATCAATATACTAACGACGCCACCATTTGGAGAAGTACAAGTTGTAGGCGAGGAACTCCGCTATACTCGAGCCGCTGATTTTTCGGGTACGGTAAGTTTTGATTACGAAATTTGCAATGCGAATTGTCCAGAATTATGCAGCAGCGCACAAGTTAGAATTTTTATCCCTACACCACCACCGAGCATTGATAGCAGCTTAGTCATTCCAAATGGAATTACCCCAAACAATGATGGGATCAACGATGTCTTTATGATTCCACAGCTTGAATTTCATGCGGATCAATATCCGAATAATGAGCTAGTGATTTACAACCGTTGGGGAGCAATCGTTTACGAAGCAAAACCTTACCTTAATGATTGGGGTGGAACAAATAAGCAGGGAAAAGCCTTACCACAGGGTACTTATTATTACTTGCTACGCTTAGATATTACCGCTGGAGAAATTCTTCGGGGAGATATTAGCATCTTAAAAAATTAAGCCCCTCTTCTTTGGAGAAGAGAGGCTTTACCTAATCTATGAGATGTAAATTAATTGTTCATTGTTCTATTTCACGGGATTATAAGATAGATTAGGTATTTATTATCTTGAGAAATTTTGCCTACACTCGCAGTGCAAAACCGTACATTCTTTCTATAACATCACCTAGAAAATCATAAATTTTGAGCTTTAAATACTCTGTTTGAGAGCAACAAAATGGATCTTGTTTTAGCTGCAAGGAATGATAATTTCGGTTGTTGGAAAACGATCATACTACCATGATGCGACAAAGATACAGTATATATTTTCGGCATACATACCCTTTTTGTGGTATTTTATCTCAGTTTTAAACTAGATAAAGCTTTCTTGAAAAGAAGCTCAGGACTACGCCGCCAAATCATCCGACGAAGCGCCTCGGGAGCCATCCAAGAAGGTTTGTCCAAGTAAAAATCAACGATCTCCTGAGCGGCAGGACTAATCGTCAGTGGTATTTCCAAATCTGTTTTCGTCTTCGTAAAAATTTGTTTGAGTTCTTTTACCTTAGGGTGTCGATCCACAACGGCACGATAATCTTCTAACTCAGAAACTAAGCCCTGATCATTTCCAAAAAGGAAAAATGGAATTCCCATTTCTATACTGTAAAACATACTGGAAACCAACTCATTCCCCGTACAGTAACGATGCTGTGAAATGGAGTGCAAACAATTATAAACAAATTTTGGATCGTGAATATGACCGTTTGTGATGACTTTAATCCCATATTTTTCAAACGCGCGGTGGCGACCTTTCATCACGTCCATCCAATAAATGCAAGCCGTAAAAGGATGATATTCTTTGGGTAAGGTAAGTAGAGACTGTGCGTATTTTTCCCAATCAAAATGTACCGTATTGGTGTGGCTAGCATGTATCGGGAACACAAGTGTACCTTTCCGGTCAGGCTGTGCTTCAATGTTGTACAACTTTCTTGCGTGTACAAAAAGTGGCCCTAATACGTAAGCTTCTTTTCCCTGTGCCTCCAATAACGCTTTCCGCGACTGCGTATCGACGAGGATAATTTCGTCTTTTGAAGATAACAATTTGCCCCGAAAAATATCATGCTGAAGCGCAACGCCATGTTCCAGCAACGTTACGTACGCCATTGGAAACCAAGTCGGAAACCCTAAGTAAGCCTTAGCAATTTCATCAACTTTATAGATCTGACTCACCCTCGGACGAGGATATTTGTCATAAACTTCTTGAAATAATTCAATATGGGCGTCCTTTATCTCCATAAAAGCGGGAAATGTGATATTTTTGTACGATTTTTGCAAATATAAAAGATAATCCTAATATTAGCTTCTTATCGAGTCTAGTTATTTGTTTTAAAATAACTTCAATAAGTTGTCTCTAGTATTACTTCTTAGATCAAATTACCATATGTCTAAAAATCAGTTAAGGAAACACCTCAAATGGTCACTAGGGAATCACTGGCGATACTGGCGTAATAAGCGACGTATTGGGCATTGTGGCGAGGGCGTTTTTTTTGAACGAGACGTACAATTAATGCGATTCCCTAAAAATATTTCGATCGCAGATCACGTCGTACTCAAATCGGGAGCTAAACTTTGTGCTTGCAACGCAACGGCACATATCTCCATTGGAAAAAATACGACGATTGGTTACCATACTTTTTTCTTTGCTTCCGCAAAAATTACTGTTGGCGATAATTGTATGATTGCTCCTTTTGTGTATTTCGTAGATAGTGACCATAGTATTAAGCGGGATCAATTGATGAATCAACAAGGCAATATTACCGCTCCAATTAAAGTTGGTAATGATGTTTGGATAGGAACGGGTGCCAAAATTTTGAAAGGCGTGACGATTGGAGATGGTGCGGTGGTGGCGGCGGGCGCACTCGTCAAGGACAACGTGGCAGCTTATAGTATTGTTTGCGGAGTTCCCGCAAAAAAAATCAGTGAACGCACATGAGAAGTGGAATTATCATTCTTTGCCGGTTGAGTTCTACTCGACTCCCTGGAAAAATTTTGAAGCAAATTGAAGGTACGACCATTTTGCAACACATTCACAACCGCCTTGCCCAAGTTATTCCCACTACGGATATTGTCATTGCCACTTCCGACGAAGCCTCTGATGATCCCATTGAAGCTTATTGTCAGCACCACAAACTACAATATTATCGGGGTGATTTAAATAATGTTGCCTTGCGGTTTTTAGAAGCGAGCCAAGCATTTGGATTTGATTATGCCGTGAGAATTAACGGTGACAATATCTTCATTGATTTAGATACGCTGACAAAAATGATTGGCATTTGTCAAAAAGGAGATTTTGATTTTATTTCTAATGTAAAAAACCGAACTTACCCTTATGGGATGAGTATTGAATTTGTCCGAGTAGATTTTTATAAAAAATTAGTCGCAACATTAACCGATAAAGACTACCAAGAACACGTTACTTTATACCTTTATCACCATGCGCAATATGGTAAGCAATGCCACGTTTTTAATACCGATTGTCCCGAAGCGAATGGATTGCGTTTTGCCGTTGACGAGAAGAAAGATTTCGAATTTGCGACTAAAGTGATGGCACAATTAAAAGCTAAGGCTTATCAATATAACTTAAAAGAATTGATAGAAATTTCAGAAAAATTATGAACCCAAATTCTCCCTGGACAGGCAAACATGGTCCATTACTCATCGCCGAAATAGGCGGTAATCACGAAGGTGATTTTGACTACGCCTTAGCATTGACACAATTGGCCATTGACGCTGACGTTGATTATATTAAGTTTCAATTGTACTCTGGCAATAGCTTGGTCAGTCCCGTAGAAAATCCAATTCGGAATAAGCATTTCAAAAAATTTGAATTGTCGCGCGAGCAATATATTCAATTAGCAGAAATGTGCGAAGCGGCGGGCAAAAAGTTTATGGCTTCCGTCTGGAACCCCGATTACTTACCTTGGATTGATCCTTACCTTCCCGTTTATAAAATTGGTTCTGGTGATTTAACGGCATATCCAGTATTGAAAGAAATTGCGAAACTACAAAAACCAATCATTCTTTCCTCTGGGCTTGCTAGCCTCGCAGACGTGCTCGGTACGATTGAGTTTTTGCAAAGCTGCGATCCTATTTATAAAGATCCAAATTACTTATCCGTTTTACAATGCACGTCGATGTATCCCATTCCTTTTGCAGATGCGAATCTCAATGTAATGCATCGCTTCAAAGCAGAAACGGGCTTACCCGTTGGATATTCCGACCACACCGTCGGTGCTAAAGCCTTAGAAATTGCAGTGGCAATGGGCGCACAAATTTTAGAGTTTCACTTTACGGATTCGCGGGAAGGAAAAAGCTTTAGAGACCACCAAGTGTCGCTTACCAAAGCAGAAACCTTAGCGCTTATAGGAGCAATTAAAGATATTCAGGCTTTACAAGGTTCTTCCGAAAAGCAAGCCTTGCCCATTGAAGGAGAACATCCTGTGACGTTTCGAAGAGCGGTTTATCCTGCCATTGATTTAAAAGCAGGAACAATTATCAAAGAAGAACACTTAGTTTGCCTACGACCAATGCACGGTATTGACGCAAGAGATACGGAGCAATTAATTGGTAAGAAATGCTTGCAAGACTTAAAAGCGTTTCAAAGATTATCGCTTGAATATTTCGCGTAAATAGCTTAACTTTGCGGCTTGAATATAAAGCAGACTTATAGCTATCGAACTTAGTTTTTCATTCATAAAAGTGATCCTTCGCTAGCTTTATTCTTAACGTTTTAAAAAATTGTTGCTATGAAAAAAATTTACGTTTTACTTTGCTTCCTTTTAAGTTTTACTTTACAAACCCAAGCACAAGATTTCATGTTTTGGGCTGATTACCACAGTGGACAAATCTTTAAATATAAGTTTAACGCTGGGGAAGATTCTCAACTCCTCCTTTCTGAGGATATCACTAATCCAGGAAGCTTAATTATTGACAAAGAAAGTTCTACGCTCTATTG
The DNA here is from genome assembly GCA_045110315.1 of Saprospiraceae bacterium. Classification (GTDB taxonomy): domain Bacteria; phylum Bacteroidota; class Bacteroidia; order Chitinophagales; family Saprospiraceae; genus CALFBG01. The sequence goes on along the minus strand of JBGCFY010000021.1, from coordinate 5,738 downwards.
GACTGATCGTGGCACCAACACCATCGAAAGCTATGACTTAGTCAACGAAGTAAGAACAGTGCTGGTCGATAGTGATTTGCTAGAACCAAGAGGAATTACTTTAGATAAAGTTAATCAAAAAATGTACTGGGTAGATCTTGGAACAAATAAAATCCAACGAGCTAACTTAGATGGTACAAATGTAGAAGATTTAATTACGGGCGGCATCATACAAGAACCGCACGATATTCAGCTTGATCTAACGGCGGGTAAAATGTATTGGACTGATCGAGCAGCTGATAAAGTAATGCGCGCTGATTTGAATGGGACGAATGCGGAAACCTTAGTAAATACTGGAATCTCAAATCTTTCTTTTATCCTTTTAGACGTTGAAAAAGGAGTATTTTATTGGGGAGATACTTTCAATGGTAGATTATCTCGAGCTAGTTTAGATGGTAGTAATGTTATCCTTTTAAATGGTCAATTTCCTTCTGGCAGCCCTTACAGAATAGAATTTAATGATGCTCGTAATCGACTATTCTTTTCAGATATCACTAATGGAAAAATCTATTCTTGTGATTTAGGTGGTCTGGACATACAACTGGAATTAACAAGTACCACTTTTCAACCAAGTCCAACGGGAATTGCCTTTTACAATGCACCGACTACTCGTACGCAAGAACTCCAAACATCACCAACTACGGTGAAAGTTTTTCCAAATCCAAGTCCTAATATTTTCAATCTTGAATTGGACGCAGCAGTTCTCGCTCAAGTAATCCAAATAGAAGTTTTCAATCAAACAGGTAAATTAGTGAAAACACGGAATAACTTAAAAGGTAATATTGAACAAATTGACCTTTCTGGTTTTCCCGCAGGTAGTTATTATTTAACTGTTCGATATCAAGATAAGACTAGCAAGACTCAAACGTTAATTAAGGTATCAGCCGAAAATAATAAGCGACCTTAATTAGCATTTTATTCATTCAATACACCGTGCAATGAAATAACGCTTCGTTTCTACACTGTGTATTCAACTTTATGCTCAGAACCAATGTCTCAAAAAATTACGACAGCCGAAGGTTGCCATCTTTGTGGTCAAAAAGATTATAAATTATTGGTAACCGTAGATCAAAAACCCGCAAAGGAAACCGACTACGGTATTGATCCTGAGATTTATTATCGCGAAATTTGTCAGTGTGAAAACTGCCAAGTTTACTTTAATCGCCATGATGGATTGATCCCTGATGATTTTTATGAAGGTCATTACAACTCCTCTATTAAAATGGGTAGCTTACAACGCCGCTTTGATAAAATCATCAATTTACCGATGGCAAACTCGGATAATAAACATCGTGCTGAACGTGTTAATAACTTTATGGTTAGCCAAGACTTTGATCCAACCCAAAGTAACGCGCTTGATGTAGGTTGTGGAACGTGTGTGTTTTTACACGAAATGAAAAAATTTGGTTACCGTAGTCACTGTATAGATCCTGATCCTATTTCCATTCAACATGCCGTTGATAATGTTGGCGTAGATAGTGGCTTTGCAGGAGTATTGGAAGACTATACAACAAATCTAAAATTTCAGTTAATTAGTTTTAACAAAGTGCTAGAACACGTAAAAAACCCATCGCTTATTTTAGAACAAACTAAAGCCTTCTTAGCAGATGATGGCCTGGTTTACGTGGAGCTTCCCTACGGTTCCGAAATCGCCGAAGCTGGAGAAATGGTAGAACGGAGCGAGTTTTTCTTAGAGCATTATACTACTTTTAACCATGCGGCTTACAAAGTTTTGGCAGAACAAGCAAATTTTGAAGTTTTACATTTGAATACTTTGCACGATCCAAGTGGTAAACACACCATCTACGGATTTCTAAAAGTAGCAAAATAAGAGCGAAAGCGGACCTAAGTTCATACCAGCCTACCAGCCTAAAAGTTTAGGTACGCGCTCGTCAAGTTGTATAACTACAGAAATTGTAGTTATACAACTATTTCAAAATCCTCCTCACTTAACTTTTTGTTCAAAAGCTGATATTTCATAAAAAAATTTACCTATTCCTTTCCATAATCTCTTCTAATCAGACCATTCTTGCATTTTTATAGCTATTTAGCCAACAAGTTTATTTAGTTTTACGTATCAATAGTTGTAAAGCTTTATTAGGAACTATCGTCTGCTAATAAAATTTAGATCATTAACTCATTTAACCATTTCTTATGGACATCCCTTTAATCACCGTATACATCACCAATTATAATTACGGCAAATACATCAAGCAAGCTATTGAGAGCGTGCTCGAACAAAGCATCCAACGCTTTGAGTTATTTATCATTGATGATGGTTCTACGGATGATTCTAAATCTATCATTGAGTCTTATGCGGATCATCCGCAAATCACCATCATATATCAGAAGAATAAGGGACTGAATATTACCAATAATATCGCTTTACGTTTGTCTACGGGCAAATACATCATGCGATTGGATGCGGATGATTACCTACAATCGCACGCGTTAGAAAGTATGTCCAACCTACTAGAGCAAGATGATCAACTGGGAATGGTCTTCCCTGATTATTTTTTGGTTGACCCAGAACGGAATATCATCGCAGAAGTCAAACGACATAATTTCAACGACGAAGTAACCCTACTCGATCAGCCGGCACATGGTGCTTGTACGATGATTCGAACGGAATATCTAAACGCCGTTGGTGGATACAACGAGAGTTTCTCTTGTCAAGATGGTTATGAATTATGGATTAAGTTTAGTAACCGCTTTAAAGTTAGTAATGTAAAAGAACCCTTATTTTACTATCGCCAACACGGTGAAAATTTAACGTCCAACGAAAATCGAATTCTAGGTACACGCAGAAATATTAATGATACTTACATCGTAAATAACGAATTGTCCTTACCAACCACGATTGGAATTATTCCCGTACGAAAAACGAGATTGGGTAACGTTGAACTTCCTTTTGTAACCTTGGCAGATACGCCCCTACTCGATCTAAAAATCCAGGAAGCACTTGCCTCCAAGGTCATCAAAAAAGTAGTGATTACTTCTTCTGAGCCAGACATTGAACATTACATTCGAACGCAATATCCAGAAAATGATCGCGTCATTTTTATTCATCGTCCAGAAGAACTTTCTCGATATAATGTTTCTCTCGCGGGAACAATTCAGCATATTCTTGCCGACGCTAGCATCATTCCTTTACAGGTAGCCGCGACCATGTTGCTACCAATAGAGTATCCTTTTGTACACAGTGAAGTAATTGATGATGCTGTCAATACTTTGGTAATTTTCAATTCGGATGCCTTGATCAGCGTGCGCGAGGAACATTCAACGCTTTATCAACATCACGGTGGTGGAATGGTGCCAATTCTGGGACAAGAAAAATTTACGCGGTTAGAAAGAGAGGCATTATTTCGAGGCGTTGGTGGTATTATTTTGAGTAGAGTCGCTGCTTTTCAAAAAGAAGGAAAGTTACTCTCCGGTAAAGTTGGCCATATTTCTATTGATCAAAAAACAGCTATCGGTATTTTCTCTGGATTCGATCTCAAATTGGCGCAACTTATTTTACGCGAAGAAGCGGTAGCAAAAGATATGGTCTAAAAATATCAGTCCCTTAACGCAAAATACTCAGGTCTCCTTTATAAACTAATCCTTGCGCAAAATCTAAGCGCAAGACATAATAGTACGTACCTGCAGGTAATGCTTTGCCATTATTATCTTTCCCGCCCCAATTATTTTCATAAGGCTTGGCTTGATAAACAACCGTTCCCCATCGATTAAAAATGATTAATTCATTATTGGGAAACGCAAACGGTGTTTCTTCAATTTGCTTCACGATAAACAAGTCATTCAAGCCATCATCATTTGGCGTAATTCCACTAGGAATCGTAACGCTGGTGTCCACGTTAGATAATTCTAAAATCACTAAAGCTGTATCACAAAGATTAGTACAAGCCGTATTGCAAAGTTGATATTGAAAATTAAATCGACCACTTTGTTGTGGCACTAGTTGTACACTTCCATTTTGAAGATTCTCTAAAGTCAAATTACTGGGTACGTTGAATAAATTCAGCTCCCAATCATTCGACAATAAGCCATCATTAGCAATTAGATCAATCGTCTGTATTCCACCCGCCGAAAAAAGTTCAAAAACGTCATCACTTGCCGTTGGTGGTGGTGCAATCGTTACTTGAATCGTCGCACTACTATAATCTGCACAATCTACCGTTGATAAACTATAGCTAAATTCGTTAAGTCCGTCCGTTAAGCCCGTAACTTTGGTAGTACTACTATCCGCTTGCTCAATGATCGCTCCCGTGCTACTGGTCCAAAATCCCGTTGTTCCCAGCGGTGCATTTCCAATTAGCAAAAAGCTATCCACACAAATACTCGTATCCGTACCTACCATAGCTGGTTCTAAGCTTGTATCCAAAAGTACCGCTACTACATCCGAAGCGGTACAACCATTCAGTGCACTCGTTACCACTAGTGTGTAAGTTCCCAGTTCATCTACCGTAGGCATCAAACTCGTTTCTCCACTAACAATACTTCCATCCGTTGTCGTCCACAAATAACTAAACTCCGTGCCCATCGAAGAATTGGTTCCATCTAATAAGCTGGTTGTATTTGCGCAAGCTAGACTTCCATCAAAACCAGCATCCGCTACCGGTGCTTGATCATCTATCATAACGGTCGTCGTTGCTATTTCGCTACAAGCATTTGTAGTATTGGTCACTTCTAAGGTATAGGTTCCAATCGCAGTAACCGTAGGCATTAGTGTCGTAGCTCCCGCTGCAATATTCCCATCGGTGGTCGTCCATAAGTAATTGAATTCTGCGCCGGTAGAACTTCCAGTCGCATCTAATACGACTGTTGTATTCGCACAGCTCAACAAATCCGCAGTTGCAATTTCTACCGTTGGTAAATCAAAAACTGTGGTAACTTCTACCGTAGCAACACTGCTGCAAGCATTGAGTAAGTTGGTGACGGTTAATTCGTAAGTTCCCGCTGCGTCGATAGTAGGCGTTAGCGTATTATTTCCCGAAAGGAAATTACCATTCGTCGTCGTCCAAGCATAACTAAAATTGGATCCCGTAGAAGATGCGGAACCATCCAAACTTAAACTATTAGCACTACAACTCAATATAGCATCCGTCCCCGCATCCGCAGTTGGAGTCGCTACGTCTAGCGTAACTAAAACGGTATCCGTCGTTGCACAAAAAGTATTCGTGTTGGTGACTTCAAAAATATAAGTTCCCGCTGCGTTGATGGTAGGCGTCATCGTTGTTGCTCCAGCAATCAAATTTCCATCTAAAGTTTCCCATTCGTAACTAAAATTATTCCCCACTGAATTTGTAAATCCATTTAAATTAATTGTAGCCGCAGCACAAGTGATTACCGTATCGTTTCCGGCAAGTGCCGTAGGATAGTTAGTATTGAGTGATACAACCATATTTGAAATTGCGATGCAACCATTCGTTGTATCCGTGACGACTAATTGGTAATTCCCAACACCATCCACAATTGGAAAAAGCGTTCCTGCATCGCCCGTTACATTCCCATTCCAGCTACTCCAAGAGTAGGTTATATTTGGTCCGGTAGAAGAGTTTGATCCATCTAAGGTCAAGGTCATATTATTGGAGCAATCCAATTCCAAATCTCCTCCGGCATCCGCAAAAGGTAAGGTCGTATTCATACTTACTACTACGGAAGCCATTGCGGAGCAATTATTTATTTCGTTTGTAATG